>NZ_JBEOVO010000016.1:0-172389 GCF_040295605.1 Streptomyces sp. NPDC002773 | reverse complement strand
CCGCGCGCGGCTGGCTCGGCGGGCCGGGGCGGCGGGACTGCGCGACGACCGCCGCCCCGCTCACCGCGCCGCTGCTCACCGCCCTCGCCTGTGCCGCGCTCGCCGCGGCGACCGGCGGGCCCCGGCCCGAGCTGGTGGTCTGGCTGCTCGGCGTGCCCTTCGCCGTGCTCCTCGCCAGTGTCGACGCGCGCGTGCACCGGCTGCCGGACGGGCTCACGCTGCCGCTCGCCGCCGCCGTCCCCGTCCTCCTCGGTGCCGCCGAGCTCCTGCCGTACGACGCGGGCTCCTGGCTCCACGCGCTGCTCGGCGCGCTGGCTCTCGGCGGTGCCTATCTGGTGCTGTTCCTCATCAACCCGAGCGGTCTCGGCTTCGGCGACGTCAAGCTGGCGCTGCCGCTGGGCGCCGCCCTCGGCTGGTACGGCTGGGGTGTCCTCTTCGCCGGAGCCTTCGCGGGCTTCCTGCTCGGCGCGGTGTACGGCCTCGGGCTCGTCCTGCTGCGCCGGGCCGGCCGCTCGTCCGCGATCCCCTTCGGGCCCTTCATGCTCGCGGGCGGGCTGCTCGGCCTGCTCCTCGGCGCCTTCACCGCGCTCCCCTAGGAGCGCCTCTCAGGCCGCCCGGCGTCAACGTCTTCCCGCCCCGGAGGTCCCTCTTCGGAGGGACGGAAGTCCGCCGCCACGCCGGGGCGCAAACCCGCCACAGGGCCCCGCACCCCTTGTGCCGACTGGGATCCGGCGAATTCACCGAGGTTCGTACGGCGTACGTGGCGCGCAACACGACTATCGAAGGGTTATGGTGGAAACCCCCCCTCGGGCCGGTCCGTATCCCCCCCACGGACCGGCCCGTTTTTTCTTTCCCGCGCCCCGCACCGCGCCCCGCACCGCGCCCCGGCGGAGACGCCTCAGCCCCGGCCGGCCCAGATGTTCGTGCCCCGGGTGTCCACGGCGAACGAGTCGATCTCCACGAGTTCCGCGTCGGTCAGCGGCGGGCCCGCGAGCGCGGCCACGTTCTCCTCCAGCTGGGCGACGCTGGACGCGCCGATCAGCGCCGAGGTCATCCGCTCGTCGCGCAGGACCCACGACAGCGCCAGCTGCGCGAGCGACTGCCCGCGGCGCGCCGCGATGTCCGCGAGGCCGTGCAGGCGCCGCAGCACCTCGTCGGAGAGCAGGTTCGGGTCGAGGGACTTGCCCTGGGTGGCCCGCGAGCCCTCCGGGATGCCCTTCAGGTACTTGTTGGTGAGGAGCCCCTGCGCCAGCGGCACGAAGGAGATGCAGCCCATGCCGGCGTCCTCGAGGGTGTCGAGGAGGCCGTCCTCCTCGGTCCAGCGGTTGATCATCGAGTACGAGGGCTGGTGGATGAGGGCCGGCACTCCCATGTCCCGCAGGATGCGCGCGGCCTCGGCGGTCTGCTCGCTGTTGTACGAGGAGACACCCACGTACAGCGCCTTGCCCTGCTGGACGGCGGAGGCCAGGGCCCCCATCGTCTCCTCAAGAGGGGTGTGCGGGTCGAACCGGTGCGAGTAGAAGATGTCGACGTAGTCGAGGCCCATCCGCTTCAGGGAGGCGTCGAGCGAGGAGAGCAGGTACTTGCGGGAGCCCCACTCGCCGTACGGGCCGGGGTGCATCTCGTAGCCGGCCTTCGTCGAGATGATCAGCTCGTCCCGGTACGGCGCGAAGTCCTGGGCGAAGAGCTTGCCGAAGTTCAGCTCGGCGGAGCCGGGCGGCGGGCCGTAGTTGTTCGCCAGGTCGAAGTGGGTGACGCCGAGGTCGAAGGCGCGGCGCAGGATCGCCCGCTGGGTGTCGAGCGCGCGGTCGTCGCCGAAGTTGTGCCAGAGGCCGAGCGAGACCGCCGGGAGCTTCAGGCCGCTGCGGCCCGAGCGGCGGTACTCCATGGCGTCGTAGCGGTCCGCGGAGGCGCGGTACAGGGAGGAATCAGTCACGTATCTCTGCTTATCACGGACTTGTGACAGTCCCGGACTGGGAGCCCGTCGCCCGTGCGCAGTAGTCTGGCGCCTTGCGGACCGCCGATGCCGGGCGGGCCGCCGCTGCACAGAGGGGTAAAGAACGGTGAACCTGCGCGACCTGGTGTACGGGCTCTACGCACGCCGGGTGGAAGGCCGCCTCGACCATGACCAGGTGCCCAAGCACATCGGGGTCATCCTCGACGGGAACCGCCGCTGGGCCAAGGCGTCCGGCGGGACCCCCGAGCAGGGGCACAAGGCCGGCGCGGACAAGATCCAGGAGCTGCTCGGCTGGTGCGCCGAGACCGACGTCGAGGTCGTCACGCTCTGGATGCTCTCCACGGACAACCTGAACCGGCCCGAGGAACAGCTCGTACCGCTGCTCGGCATCATCGAGAACGCCGTGCGGGCGCTGGCCGCCGACGGCCGCTGGCGGGTCAACCACGTCGGCACGATGGACCTGCTGCCGGCCCGTACGCAGTCCGTCCTGAAGGAGGCCGAGCAGGCCACCCACGCCAACACGGGGATACTCGTGAACGTGGCCGTGGGCTACGGCGGCCGGCAGGAGATCGCGGACGCGGTCCGCTCGCTCCTCATGGAGCACGCGGGGCGGGGGACGAGCTTCGAGGAGCTCGCCGAGATCGTCGACGTCGAGCACATCTCGGAGCACCTGTACACGCGCGGTCAGCCCGACCCGGACCTGGTGATCCGCACCAGCGGCGAGCAGCGTCTGTCCGGCTTCATGCTGTGGCAGAGCGCCCATTCGGAGTACTACTTCTGCGAGGTGCACTGGCCGGCCTTCCGCAAGGTCGACTTCCTGCGCGCGCTGCGTGACTACGCCGCCCGGCACCGGCGTTACGGAACCTGAGGCGGGGCGCCCTCGGAGCGCCCCGGACCCGGTCGGAACCGATCACCTCGTGTTCATGAACACGTCGTCATATGCCGTGGCATGGCAAGGCCTGATCGAGGGCATATCCCTGGTGAAGTGAGCGGCACGGAGACCGCCACCCGGGAGGCCCCTTGCACCAGGACGACCGTGCGGGACACGTACGGGAGAAGCGGAGGGCCGTGGTTCGGCCCGCGCATGGCGGCCTGAGCCCGGTCCCATTCCGCCGCGACACCGGTTCCGTCGCACCCCGACCTCACAGGGGTCTTCCGAGGGGGTCTGTCCTTCCGTGGTGACCAGCACGAAGCGCCGCCTTTCCGACCGGCGCACCTATGTTCTCGACACCAGCGTCCTGCTGGCCGATCCCAACGCCGTGTCACGCTTCGAGGAGCACGAGGTAGTGCTTCCGATCGTCGTGGTGACGGAGCTGGAGGCCAAGCGGCACCATCCCGAACTCGGCTACTTCGCCCGGCAGGCCCTGCGCCTCCTGGACGACTTCCGGGTCCGGTACGGGCGTCTGGACGCCCCGCTCCCCATCGGGGACCTGGGCGGCAGCCTGCGTGTCGAACTCAACCATTCCGACCCCGGTGTACTGCCCGCCGGCTACAGGTTGGGGGACAACGACTCACGGATCCTCGCGGTCGCGCGGAACCTCCAGGCGGAGGGGTACGACGTCACGGTCGTGTCCAAGGACCTCCCGCTGCGCATCAAGGCCTCCTCGGTGGGGCTCCTCGCCGAGGAGTACCGCGCCGAGCTCGCCATCACGGACGCCAACGGCTGGACCGGGATGTCCGACCTCGCGCTCTCCGGGGAGCAGGTGGACCTGCTGTACGACCAGGAGTCGCTGTACGTGCCGGAGGCCGCCGAGCTTCCGGTCCACACGGGTCTGGTGCTCCAGTCCGAGCGCGGCAAGGCGCTCGGCCGGATCACCGCCGAGGGGAACGTACGGCTCGTCCGCGGCGACCGGGAGGCCTTCGGGCTCCGCGGCCGCAGCGCCGAGCAGCGGATCGCGCTCGATCTGCTCCTCGACCCGGACGTCGGCATCATCTCGATGGGCGGCCGGGCCGGCACCGGCAAGTCCGCGCTCGCGCTCTGCGCCGGCCTGGAAGCGGTCCTGGAGCGCCGTCAGCACCAGAAGGTGATGGTCTTCCGTCCGCTGTACGCGGTCGGAGGCCAGGAGCTCGGGTACCTGCCGGGCAGCGAGTCCGAGAAGATGAGCCCGTGGGCCCAGGCGGTGTTCGACACGCTGTCCTCGGTCGCGAGCCGTGAGGTGATCGAGGAGGTGCTCGGCCGCGGGATGCTGGAGGTCCTGCCGCTGACCCACATCCGGGGGCGTTCGCTCCACGACGCGTTCGTCATCGTGGACGAGGCCCAGTCCCTCGAGCGGAACGTCCTGTTGACCGTTCTGTCCCGAATCGGGGCGAATTCGCGGGTCGTTCTGACCCATGACGTCGCCCAGCGGGACAACCTGAGGGTCGGCCGGTACGACGGAGTCGTCGCCGTGATCGAGAAACTGAAGGGGCATCCGCTCTTCGCGCACGTCACCCTCACCCGCTCCGAGCGCTCCCAGATCGCCGCGCTCGTGACGGAGATGCTGGAGGACGTTCAGATCTGACCCGATTCGTACGGGTCCGCACCCGTACGGAAGTTGGCGCCGCCCGGCAGAGCGCAGGAGCTTAGCCGGGCGGCGCCGTGCTGTCCGCCGTAACACCGAAAACACCTGCCTCACCGGGGTGTGAGCTTTCACACGCAACGGAGAATTGCCTTGCGGTGTCGCCGTCCGGCAAAGTCTTGCTTCCGTCAGGCCCCGCATACGGCACCCGTGCACCCTCTGGGCGCACAACCCCCGCACAACTCAACAGCCGTCCGCCGTATGCCGCCCACAGCACCACGGGCCCGTGTCTCCTGTGACCCCGTACGTCGGAGACCAGCGCCAGGGGCACGATTTCGCCCGTGTGGTCACCGATGCGGGCGATGCTGGAAGGAAACCGTGTGAGCCGGATCTCGGTCCGGGGATTCGCGGTGGCTTCGGCCACTGCGGTCACCACCGTCGGCGCCGTCATGGGCGTTGCGTCGGGTAACGCCGCTCAGTCCTCGGACGACAACTTCGAGGCCGCCGCGGCCGACACGACGCTGCTCGCGGACATCCCCGTGGGCGAGCAGGCCCAGGTACAGGTCGCGTCCCTCTCGGAGCAGGCCGACGTCCAGGCCGCCGCTGCCGACTCGGCCGCGAAGAAGTCCGCGGAGGAAGCGGCCCGTCTGCGCGCCGCCAAGGACGCCGAGGCCAAGAAGGAAGCGGCCGACAAGGCCGCCGCCGAGGCCGAGGCAGAGGCGAAGGCCGAGAAGGAGCGCAAGGAGGCGGAGGCCGAGCGCGCCAGCCGCTCCTCGGTGCGCGACGCCTCGTCGTTCTCCGCCCAGGGCTCGTACTCCATCTCCGAGGTCAAGGCGATGGCCCGCCAGATGATCCCGGCCTCGCAGTTCCAGTGCTTCAGCACCATCGTGGACCACGAGTCCAGCTGGAACTACCGCGCGGTCAACCCGTCTTCGGGCGCCTACGGTCTGATGCAGGCCCTGCCGGGCTACAAGATGTCCTCGGCCGGCTCGGACTGGCAGACCAACCCCGCCACCCAGATCAAGTGGGGCCTCAGCTACATGAACGAGCGCTACGGCAGCCCCTGCGACGCCTGGACGTTCTGGCAGGCCAACCGCTACTACTAGTATCGGCGTGCTCAACCTTCGAGAGCCCCTCACCGTCCTACGGTGAGGGGCTTCTTGCGTGTAGGTTCGAAGGCCCATGGGATCGCCGGGGGAGCGCGCGGGGAAGACCAGCGGGGGAAGAGGGAAGAGATGCCGAGAGTGCCAGGGTGGCTGGGCCGACTGGGCGAGAGCCTGAGCCGCATGGGTGAACGGCTCGACGAGCGCAGGGCCGAGGCCGAGCGCGAGGACCAGCTCCACCCGCCGTACGAGGGCCCGGTGGAGCGCCCCGCCGACCGCGCCCACCCGGACGCGGTCGCACCCGCCCGCCCGAAGACGCGTCCGGCCACGCCCGCACGCCCGGAGGAAGACCCGGACACCGCGAGCCCCCTCCCGGACACGGCCGCCGTCGCGGCCACCGAGCCGGGTCCGTCCGTCCCCGCGCCCCCCTCGTACGCGCCGGCCGTCGCCGCCCGGCCCGACCCCGTCGCCGCCATCCCCTGGGGCATGCGCGTCGCGGCGGAGGCGAGTTGGCGCCTCCTCGTCTTCGCCGGCACGGTCTGGGTGCTGATGAAGGTGATCAGCTCAGTCCAGCTGGTCGTCCTCGCCTTCGTCGCCGCACTGCTCGTCACCGCGCTGCTCCAGCCCACCGTGGCCATGCTGCGCAGGAAGGGCCTGCCCCGCGGTCTCGCCACCGCCGTGACCGCCGTCTCCGGCTTCGTCGTGATGGGCCTGGTCGGCTGGTTCGTGGTCTGGCAGGTCATGGACAACATCGACAACCTGTCCGACCAGGTCAAGAACGGCATCGAGGAGCTCAAGCTCGCGCTCCTCAACAGCCCCTTCCATGTGACCGAGCAGCAGATCAACGCCATCGCGAAGAACCTCAGCGACTCCGTCGGGGCCAACGCCGAACAGATCACCCAGGTCGGACTCCAGGGCGTCACCGTCGTCGTCGAGACGATGACCGGCATCCTGCTCGCCATGTTCTCGACGCTCTTCCTGCTCTACGACGGGAAGAAGGTGTGGGAGTGGACGCTGAAGCTGGTCCCCGCCCAGGCCCGGCCGGGTGTCGCCGGCGCCGGCCCGCGCGCCTGGCGCACCCTCACCGCCTATGTGCGGGGCACGGTGCTGGTCGCCCTCATCGACGCCGTCTTCATCGGCCTCGGGCTCTACTTCCTCGACGTGCCCATGGCCGTGCCGCTCGCCGTCTTCATCTTCCTGTTCGCCTTCATCCCGCTGGTCGGCGCGGTGATCTCCGGCGCCCTCGCGGTCGTCGTCGCCCTCGTCACCAACGGTCTCTTCACCTCCCTCATGGTGCTCGTCGTCGTCCTCGCCGTGCAGCAGATCGAGGGCCACGTCCTCCAGCCGTTCATCCTCGGCCGCGCGGTACGGGTCCACCCGCTGGCCGTCGTCCTCGCCGTCGCGGCCGGAGGTCTGACCGCCGGCATCGGCGGCGCCGTCGTCGCGGTCCCGCTGGTCGCCGTCTCCAACACGGTGGTCGGCTACCTGCGCGCGTACACCACGGAACAGGCGCTCCGCAGCGCGCCGGAGCCGCGCGGGGCGACCGCGTTCGAGGTGGCGCCCACGCCTGCGCCGGGCTCGGCGGCCGGCCCCCGGAGCGGCACGTGATATCGGAACCGGAGCTGGTCGGCGGAGTGGAGTTCGAGGCCCCCGAGGTCCTCACCGAGACCCCGCCGCCCCGCCCGCCCCGGACCCGCCGCCCCTGGCTGTGGGCGCTCGGCGGCGCGGTGGCGGCCTCGGCGGTGTGGGGCGGCGGACTCTACGCGTACGACCGGGAGCAGGAACCGGGCCCGGACCTCGGCGGATACAAGCCGGTGGCCGACCTCTGCGAGGTGGCGGAGCTCAAGGCCCTCGGAACGGTCCTGGGGAAGAAGAGCCAGGACGGAGCCGGTCTCGGCGTGGACGAACCGGCGATGAGCGAGTCCTCGTGCATGGTCGTCTTCGGGCCGTTGGAGACCGGGCAGAGCCTCGACATCACGTACACCCTGCACAAGACGGTCGACCCGGAGCCCGAGTTCGCGGTGCGGGCACGGCAGCACGGCGTGATCCAGGAGCTCGACGGCATCGGTGAGCAGGCCTTCTTCGACAGCCACAGCGGAGAGGGCGGAACCCTGCGGATCCTCGACGGCCAGGCGGAGATCACGATCAACCTGTACCGCCAGTACCACGAGGTGAACGGGGTCCCGGTCGAGAGCGAGCGCCTCGACCTCTCCGGGATCGACGTCCCGATGAGCCAGGACGCGCTCGCCCTCATGGCGGCGCTCAAGAAGTGACCGGCCGGAAGTGGCGGAAGGGCCCCGGGGCGTGCTGCCCCGGGGCCCTTCTCGTACGTACGACGGTTACGCCTACTCGGCGAGGACCGCTTCCGCGTCGAGGGTCACGCCGACCGCCTGGATCACCGCGGCGATCTTCACGGCCTCCTGGATGGTGGCGCGGTCGACACCGGCCTGGCGCAGGACCTGCTCGTGCGAGTCCAGGCACTGGCCGCAGCCGTTGATCGCGGAGACGGCCAGCGACCACAGCTCGAAGTCGACCTTCTCGACTCCCGGGTTGCCGATGACGTTCATCCGCAGACCGGCGCGCAGCGTCCCGTACTCGGGGTCCGACAGCAGGTGCCGGGTCCGGTAGAAGACGTTGTTCATCGCCATGATCGCGGCGGCGGACTTGGCGGCCTGGTACGCCTCGGGCTTCAGGTTGGCCTGGGCCTCGGGCTCCAGCTCCTTGAGGACCTTCGGCGAGCGCGAGGCGATCGCGCAGGCGAGGACGGTGCCCCAGAGCTGCTGCTGCGGCAGCTCGCTGTTGCCGATGACCGAGCCGAGGTTCAGCTTCAGGTCCTTGGCGAAGTCCGGTATGGCGGACTTGAGTTCGTCGAGAGCCATGTCAGATCACTCGCCCGACAGGAGGGCGCCGGCGTCGAGGGTGCCCTCGCCCTTGTTCCAGTTGCACGGGCACAGCTCGTCGGTCTGCAGGGCGTCGAGCACCCGCAGGACCTCCTTGGGGTTACGGCCGACGGAGCCGGCGGTCACCATGGTGAACTGGATCTCGTTGTTCGGGTCCACGATGAAGACGGCACGCTGGGCGAAGCCGTCGGCACCCTCGACGCCGCAGTCGCGCATCAGCTCGTGCTTCGAGTCGGCCAGCATCGGGAAGGGCAGGTCACGCAGGTCGGCGTGGTCCTTGCGCCAGGCGTGGTGCACGAACTCGGAGTCGCCGGAGACGCCGAGGATCTGGGCGTCGCGGTCCGCGAACTCGTCGTTCAGCTTGCCGAAGGCGGCGATCTCGGTGGGGCAGACGAAGGTGAAGTCCTTCGGCCAGAAGAACACCACGCGCCACTTGCCCTCGTAGGACTTGTGGTCGATCTGCTCGAACTCCTTGCCGCTCTCCAGCGACACGCAGGCGGTCAGGTCGTAGGCGGGGAACTTGTCACCGACAGTGAGCACGCGCTCTCCTTGCGAACAGGAAGGGTCCCTTTTGGGGGCTTCCGTGGGGGTTGGACGAGATCACAGCATGGCACGGAGTGCATTGATCAGTGAAATAGCTAGAGTGGGTCGTGTTGATCGAAGGTGGTTATCAGTGGCGTCCCCGTACAGCTCCCCGTACAGCTCCCCGTACAGCCCTCCGCACGGCCCGACCCGAGGCAAGCAGCCGAGCCTCTCGCAGCTCAGGGCGTTCGCGGCGGTCGCCGAGCATCTGCACTTCCGCGATGCGGCGGCCGCCATCGGCATGAGCCAGCCCGCGCTCTCGGGCGCGGTTTCGGCACTCGAAGAGGCACTCGGTGTCCAGCTCCTTGAGCGTACGACGAGAAAAGTGCTGCTCTCGCCCGCCGGGGAGCGGCTCGCGGCCCGCGCGCGGGCGGTCCTCGACGCGGTCGCGGAGCTGATGGAGGAGGCGGAGGCCGCGCAGGCGCCGTTCACCGGGGTGCTGCGGCTCGGTGTGATCCCGACGGTCGCCCCGTACCTGCTGCCGACGGTGCTGCGCCTGGTCCACCGGCGTTACCCGGACCTCGACCTCCAGGTCCACGAGGAGCAGACCTCCTCGCTCCTGGAGGGGCTCGCGGCCGGGCGGCTCGACCTGCTGCTGCTCGCCGTGCCGCTCGGGGTGCCCGGCGTCACCGAACTCCCCCTCTTCGACGAGGACTTCGTCCTGGTCACCCCCCAGGGGCATCCGCTGGCCGGGCGGGACGACATCCCGCGCGAGGCTCTCAAGGAGCTGCGGCTGCTGCTCCTCGACGAGGGGCACTGCCTGCGCGACCAGGCCCTCGACATCTGCCGCGAGGCCGGGCGCACGGGCGGCGCCGAGGTCACCACCACCGCGGCGGGGCTCTCCACGCTGGTCCAGCTGGTGGCCGGCGGTCTCGGCGTGACCCTGCTGCCGCGCACCGCCGTCACGGTCGAGACCGCCCGTAACAACGCCCTGTGGACCGGGCTCTTCGCCGAACCGGCCCCCGCCCGGCGGATCGCCCTCGCGATGCGGACGGGCGCGGCCCGGCACGCCGAGTTCGAGGAACTGGCGGAGGCCCTGCGCGGCGCGATGAGGGGGCTTCCGGTACGGGTCCTGGGCGCCGGTTCCTGAGACGTGCGCCTCTGCGGGTGTCGGGCGCCGGCTCCTGAGACCCCCCGGTCCCAGGAGCCGGCGCCCTGCTCCTCGTACCTCCGTCCGGAGGGTTACTCCGTGCGCAGGCCGTCCGCCCGCATCAGGCGCCACAGGACCGGCATGCTCAGCAGGGTCACGGTCGCGATCAGCGCGAGTCCGATCCCGGTGACGGGCAGGAAGACCCACCAGTCCTGGACCTGCTGCCCGCCCAGCCTCAGGAGGACGACCCCGAGGCCGAGGCCGCCCGCCACGGCGAGGACGAGCCCGAGGGCGATCGGCACCGCCGTCTGCCACAGCACCGACCAGCTCAGGGTGGAGCGCCGGGTGCCGAAGGCGACGAGCGAGGAGAGCAGCCGCTTGCGGTCCCTGAGCTGTTCCAGGGTCGCGACCAGGAGCGAGGCCGCCACCAGGAGCATCGTCAGGGTGGAGCCGACCAGGATGCCGGTGCGGACGCTGGAGAACGCCGCGTCCCGCTCGGTGTCCTTCAGGGTGCGGACCCAGGCCGTCGGGTCGATGGCCGCCGCCGTGTTCCGTACGTACTCGGCGGCGTCCGGCACGGCCGGGTCGAGCCGCACCATGGCCAGCGCGTCGGGCTCGTCGAGCCGGGCGGCGTCGATCGCCGACGGCGTGGCGAGGATGCCGTACTGGTACATGCCCGTCGGGTCGGGGCGGGAGTCCACGATCCGGGCGTCGGCGGGGATGCGCCACTGCGGCAGCGGGGCTCCCTCGGGTCGCTTCGGCGCGAGCGGGTGCGGATGCGGGTCGCGCAGGGCGACGGTGGCGCCGGGGCGTGCCGCCGCCGTGACCCGGCTGTCGTCCGGGTTGCCCTGGGCGCCGTGGGCGAGGAAGACGAAGACGTCGCCGTCCTCGCAGGAGGGCAGCGTGGCGTACTCCGTGAGGGAGGCGCAGTCGCCGACCTTGATCGAGGCCATGGGGGCGAACTCCTCGCCGCCCTTGAGGGGTCCGGGCCGCCACACGTACGACTCGACCGTGCCGATCACCGCGCTGACGCCCTCGGTCCGCTCGAACCGTTCGATCATCCCGCGGGCCTCGCCGGCGGTCCTGGCGTCGGTGCCGATCGCGAGCTGGGCGCGGGACGAGTCCTCGCCCGTGTTCCGCGTGAAGTCGTTCTCCATCGCCTGGAACAGCATCTGGAGGGCGATCGCCCCGGTCGCGGCGACGACGATGCCGCTGACCGCCCGGGCCGCGGTGCCGCTGCTGAGCTGGAGCCTGCGGACGGCGAGTTGCCAGGCGACGGGGCCCGCGTGGAGCCGCTTCACGCAGGCTTCGACGAGCCACGGCAGAAGGGTGGTGAGGCCGATCAGGGCGAGGGTGGTGCCGGTCGCGACGCCCACGGTGTCGATGTCGGTCCCGGTCGCCTGGACCTCGCCCATGTGCGGGACGAGCAGGGCCGCGCCGGCCGCGAGGAGCAGCAGCCGCCACCACAGCCGGCGGCGGCGCGGGGTGGAGGTCCGGACGACTCCGAGCGGCTCGATCGACACCCCGCGCAGGGCGAAGAGGGTCACCACGACGGAGGAGACCGGGACGGTGACGAGGACGACGGCGGCGAGCGCGGACATCGGCACGACGTCGGACGGGAAGGCGTTGACGTCCCAGAGGGTGAAGGCGCCGGCGAACTGCCGGGCCACCGCGAACAGGCCGAGGCCCACGACGAGGCCGAGCAGCGCGCCCGCGAGGGACTCGCCGGCCGCGATCCGCCGGGTCATGGCCGTGTCCGCGCCGACGAGCCGGAGCGCCGCGAGCCGCCGGTCGCGCTGCTCGCCGCCGAAGCGGACGGCGGTCGCGACGAAGACGAGGACCGGGAGGAGCAGGACGACGCAGGCGACGACGACGAGGAGGATCAGGAACGCGTTCATCGGTTCCTCGGGCACGGACCAGCCGTAGCGGGCGCCGCGCCCGTCGAAGTTCTCCGTGGTGAGGAAGTCGACGTGGGCGACGTACCGCAGCTCGGCCGGGCCGATGAGTCCGGCCTCGCCGATCGTCCCGGCGTCCTTGTAGGGGAGGCGTTCCTTGAGCAGGGCGCCCTCGGGGGAGTCGAGCAGTTCGCGGAGCGCGGGGGAGACCAGCATCTCGCCGGTCCGGGGGAACGCCGTGGCGCCCGGCGGGACCGGGGGTGCGTCGCCCTCGGGGCGCAGCAGCAGGCCGTTGACGACGTCGTCCCGGTGGACGGTGGTCTGTCCGAGGTGGAGAAAGCTGTCCGGCCGGGGCGAGGTGACCTGCTCGCTGCCGTCGACGGCGCGGACCGACTCCCGTACCTCCCGCTGGAAGAGCATGTTCGGCAGGGCGGCGGCGAGCAGCAGCAGGGCCACGCCGAAGCCGACGCCGGTCGCGGTCAGTAGGGTGCGCAGCAGGCCGGAGCGGCCGCCGGTGACCGCGAACCGGGCGCCGAGCGCCAGGTCGCGGGCCCAGGTGCGGAGGATCATGCGGCCCACTCCGCGTCCCGTACGGCTCCGTCGCGTACGACGATCTCGCGGTCGGAGTACGCGGCGACCCGGGCCTCGTGGGTGACGAGGACGACGGCGGCGCCGGTGTCCCGTGAGGCGTCGGTGAGCAACCGCATGACCCGCTCGCCGTTGAGGGAGTCGAGGGCGCCGGTCGGTTCGTCGGCGAAGATCACGCGCGGTGCGGTGACGAGCGCGCGGGCGACGGCGACGCGCTGGCCCTGGCCGCCGGATATCTCGCCGGGGCGCTTGTGCGCCGTGTCGTCGACCTCCAGGCGGGCCATCCACTCGGTGGCCCTGGCCTCGGCGGTCTTCCGCTTCTCGCCGTTGAGCCGGAGGGGGAGGGCCACGTTCTCCACGCAGGTCAGTTCGGGGACGAGCTGGCCGAACTGGAAGACGAAGCCGAAGTCGGTACGGCGCAGGGAGCTGCGCGCGGTGTCGGAGAGCGCGGTGAGTTCGCGGCCGTCGTAGGTGATGCTGCCCGCGTCGGGGCGCACGATTCCGGCCAGGCAGTGCAGCAGGGTCGACTTGCCGGAGCCGGACGGGCCCATGACGGCGACGACCTCGCCCGCCCGGAGGGAGAAGGAGGCGCCCGCGAGTGCGGGGGTCGGCCCGTAGGCCTTGTCGAGGGCGGTGGCCCGCAGGAGTGGGGTGGAGGTCATCGGCGGAGCTCCTCGGCGAGTCGGTCGAGCCGGGCGGCGGTCAGTTCCAGCCAGCGGAGGTCCGCCTCCAGGTGGAAGAGGGCGTGGTCGCAGATGAGCTGGTCGGCGAGGTCGCCGTCCTTCTTGCGCCGGGTGAGTTCGCGCATGAGGCGCAGGTGCTCGGCGCGCTGGGTGTCGAGGAGCTCGGCGGCGCCGCGGCCGGTGAGCAGGGCCAGGACGACCTTGGTGTAGAGGGTGGACTGGAGGTACGGCTCCGGCTTCTCGGGCGTGGTGAGCCACTGGGCGACATCGGTGATGCCGGCCTCGGTGATGGCGTACCGCTTCCGCTCCGGGCCGCCGCCCGCCTCGATGCCGTCGACGACGACGAGGCCGTTCTTCAGGAGCCTGGACATGGTCGAGTAGACCTGGCCGTAGTGCAGCGGCCGGTCGTGGCCGAACTTCTCATCGAAGGCGCGCTTGAGGTCGTAGCCGTGGCGCGGGCCGGACTCCAGGAGTCCCAGGAGGGTGTGACCGATGGACATGCGCGCCACTGTACATGGTGTGTATACGCACGATGTATAGCGGCCGGAGTGAAGTGGAAGGCCCGCCTCACGCAACCATCCGGTGCGCCGGAGCGTCGGTTCCTCTGGGCATGGGTGCTGATTCTCACGTCCGTAAAAGGCGTGATCGGTTGTCCTATGTCCGCATCGTCGGTTTAGCTGGCTAGCTGAGCCGACCCGGCGCGGGCGGGACACGGACCGGGGCACGCCGGGGGACACACGACGAGCGGAGCGACACGACACATGGGCCGACCGGACACGAGCAAGGCGAAGAAGCGCGGTCTGCGCCGCTTCTTCTCCTGGAAGAAGCTCCTGGGCACGTTCTTCGTGTTCTGCCTGCTCGCCATGGGCGCCCTGTACGTCGTCTACGTGATGGTCCCGGTGCCGAGCGCCAACGCCGAGGCGACGATGCAGAGCAACACCTACAAGTACGCCAACGGCAAGGTCCTCGCGCAGACCGGCGAGATAAACCGCGAGATCGTCGGCCTGGAGAAGATCCCCGAGAAGGTCCAGAAGGCGTTCGTCGCCGCGGAGAACAAGACCTTCTACGAGGACAACGGCGTCGACATCAAGGGCACCACCCGAGCCGCCTGGTCCACCATCACCGGCAAGGGCAAGCAGGGTGGTTCGACCATCACCCAGCAGTACGTCAAGAACTTCTACCTGAGCCAGGACCAGACCGCGACGCGCAAGCTCAAGGAAATGGTCATCGCCATCAAGGTCGACCAGGAGACCGCGAAGAGCGACATCCTCGCCGGGTACATGAACACCAGCTACTACGGACGCGGCGCCTACGGCATCCAGGCCGCCGCCCGCTCGTACTACGGCGTCGACGCCACCCGGCTCACCACCGCCCAGGGCGCCTACCTCGCCTCGCTGCTCCAGGCGCCCAACCAGTACGACTGGAGCTCCGCGAGCGCCACCGGCCGCAAGCTCGTCGAGGAGCGCTGGAACTACGTCCTCGACAACATGGTCGGCGAGGGCTGGCTCCCCGCCGACGAGCGCGCCGCCATGAAGTTCCCCGTCCCGCAGAAGCCCAGGCCCGCCCCCGGCATGGAGGGCCAGACCGGCTACATCGTCGAGGCCGCCAACCAGGAGCTGATGCGCCAGGGCGTCAGCGAGGAGGACATCAAGGCCGGCGGCTGGACGATCACCCTCAACATCGACGAGAAGCGGCAGCAGGCCCTCGTCAAGGCCGTCGACCGGCAGCTGGAGGCCAAGCTCGACCGCAAGGGCGACAAGAAGGACGCCACCGTCCAGGCCGGCGCCACCTCCGTCGACCCGAAGACCGGGGCGGTCGTCGCCATGTACGGCGGCGTCGGCGCCACCGAGCATTGGACGTCCAACGCGACCCGCCGCGACTACCAGCCCGCCTCCACCTTCAAGCCGGTCGTCCTCGCCGCCGCCCTCGACACGGGCGCGGACACCCAGGACGGGCGGGAGATCGGTCTCGGCACGGTCTACGACGGCGACAGCAAGCGCAAGGTCGTCGGCAGCGACATCGCCTTCGCGCCGGAGAACGAGGACGACCGCAGCTACGGCCCCGTCACCGTCCAGAAGGCCACCGACAAGTCCATCAACTCGGTCTTCGCCCAGATGATCGTCGACGTCGGCGAGGGCACCACCAAGAAGACCGCGCTCGCCCTCGGCATGAAGGACGGCGCGGACTTCGGCGAGACCCCCGCCATGTCGCTCGGCACCATGGGCGCCTCGACCCTGGACATGGCCGGCGTGTACGCCACGCTCGACAACCACGGCAAGAAGGTCACCCCGACCCTCGTGAAGGCCGCCTCGCACAAGGACCGCGTGCACCAGCCCCAGAACGCGATCGGCGAGCAGGTCATCAGCCGCGAGGCCGCCGACACCGTCACCAAGGCCATGCAGGGTGTCGTCCAGAACGGCTCCGGCTTCCGCGCCGCCGGCGACTACGAGGCCGCCGGCAAGACCGGAACCTCCGAGAACAACCGTTCCGCCTGGTTCGTGGGCTACACCCCCGAACTCGTCACCGCCGTCGGCCTCTTCGGCGAGGACACCAAGGGCAACCAGGTCACCCTCACTGACACCATCAACCCGGGCCGCGCCAACGGTGGCCGTACGCCGGCGCAGATCTGGGGCGACTACACGACCGGCGCCCTCGGCGGCGGCTCCGACGCCTCCTTCGACCTGGAGACGGACAGCTGGACCCCCACCGAGCCGAACCCGGAGCCCACCCGGACGACCGAGGCACCGACACAGGAGCCGACGACGCAGGCGCCGACCACGCGGGCCCCCGACCCGACGCGCCCGCCGACCACCACGGCCACCACGCCGCCGGAGCCGACGCGGGACCCGGTCACCACGCCGCCCCAGCCCACCGGCAAGCCGACCGTGACCGGCGAACCCTCGCCCCCGCCGTCGATCGAACCGCCGGACGCGGGCACCGAGCCCGGGAACGGGCCCACCAGCCGTCCGACGCGGTAGCGACATGACGAAGGCCGGACCCCCATGCGGGGTCCGGCCTTCTCCTTCGTCGTTCGGCCTTCTCTTTCGGGTCCGGGTGCGGACGTCAGGGGGTCGCCAGCTCGAACCAGACCACCTTGCCGCCCGAAAGACGCGTCGCACCCCACCGCCGCGCGAGGCGGTTCACCAGGAACAGGCCGCGCCCGCCCTCGTCGGTGTCGCGCGCCCGCCGCTGCCGGGGCAGCTGCGGCGAGTCGTCGCCGACCTCGCAGCGCAGCACGTCCGTCCGGAGCAGCCGCAGGGTCACCGGGCGTTCCGCGTACCGCACGGCGTTCGTCACGACCTCGCTGATGAGCAGCTCCACCGAGTCCGTCAGCTCCTCCAGGTCCCAGCGGGCGAGCGCCCGCCGGGCGAGCCGCCGGGCCCGCCCAGGGGCCGCGTCCTCCGGCTCCAGGAACCAGTACGCCACGTCGCTCGGCGCGATCCCGTCGAAACGGGCCGCGAGCAGCGCGATGTCGTCGTCCCGGTCGCCAGGACCCAGCATGTCGAGGACGTCGTCGCAGAGCGCCTCAAGCGGCGGCGAGTGGTCCGGACCCGTGAGCTGCGCCGTCGCCTCCAGGCGCTCCCGCAGCTGCTCGATCCCGGTCCACACGTCCCGCAGCCGGGACTCCACCAGACCGTCCGTGTACAGCAGCAGTGTGGCTCCGGCGGGCGCGTCCAGCTCGACCGCCTCGAAGTCCACCCCGCCCACCCCGATCGGGGCGCCCGGCGGTACCCGCAGCACCTCGGCGCGGCCGCCGAGGTGCAGCAGTATCGGCGGCGGATGGCCCGCGTTGGCGACGGTGATCCGGTGCGAGACCGGGTCGTACACCGCGTACATACAGGTCGCCATCCGGTTCTCGCCGAGCCGCTGCGCCTGCTCGTCCAGGTGGTGCAGGACCTCCTGCGGCGGCAGGTCCAGCCCCGCCAGGGTCTGCGCGGTGGTGCGCAGCTGGCCCATGATCGCCGCCGAGGTCATGGAATGGCCCATGACGTCGCCCACGACCAGGGCGACCCGGCTGCCGGGCAGCGGGATCGCGTCGTACCAGTCACCGCCCACCCGGGCGGTCTCGGCGGCCGGCAGATAGCGCGAGGCGAGCTTGACGCCGGTCGGCTGCGGCAGCGAGTCCGGCAGCATCGTCCGCTGGAGCTCGTCCGCGATGTACGCCTCACGCCCGTAGAGCACGGCCTTGTCGATGCCGAGCGCGGTGTGCGTGGCCAGCTGCGCCGCGACCAGCAGGTCGTTGGGTTCAAAACCGGCCCGCTCGGGGCGGCGCAGGAACACGGCCGCGCCGATCACCCGGCGCCGGCCGCGCAGCGGCGCGAGGACCGCCCGCAGCCCGCCGGGCAGCGGATGCTCGGGACCGAGCAGCTCGGTCAGCGCGGTCCTGGCGGCGGCGGAGTCGCCGAACACCGGCCGCACCCCGCGCAGCACCTCGGCGAGCGCCCCGCCGGACCGCACCTCGCAGAGTTCGGCCGCGGGGGTCGGATCCGGGTCGGGTACGAGGACGAGCTCCTCGCCCTCCAGATCGCTTAACCGCAGCCGGTCCGTGCGGCGGAGGCGCAGCACGAACGGCGCCACCGGGCGTTCGTCGCCCACCGGCAGCGGGTCGCGGAGGTATACCAGGATCTCGTCGGAGAAGGTCGGCACGGTCGCCCGGCACAGACCGAGGACGATCTCGTCCAGGTCGATGCCGCGCGCGATGCGCCGGGTCGCCGCCCCGACGAACCGCAGCCGGTCGCCCTCGCGTCGAGTGGCGGTGTCCCCGCCGCGGAGTCCGCCCGAGGGCTGAGGGGACACGGCGACGGCGACGGCGCCGGGTGTGCCGGGGCCTCCGGGGCCGCCGGATGCGGGCGTGCCGGGTGTGCCGGCGGTGGGGGGCGTCGCCGGACCGCCGCCGGGCGCGGGCGTCGCCGACGGCGCCTGCGCGACCGGCGCCCCCTGCCCCGGGGCCGTCGGGCCGCCCGCCTGGGCGGGCAGGTCGGAGGGCAGGCCGGCCGCCGCCTCCTGGCGAGGGCGCGCGCGTTCCTGCGGCCGGGCAGCCAGGGGCTGCCGGCCTTCGTGGGAGGTGGGATGCTCCGTCACGCGTGGGATTCCGTCCGTCCGGGCCGGTGGTGCGATGCACTCGCTCTTCTCGCCGATGCCGCGCCTTCGGCGGGGATAAACCCCTTGTGTACGGCGGATGTGGAGGCTCCGCGAACCGCGGCTACGGCAGGGGGCGTGACACCCGGGCAGACGTCCGGCACTGCTCTCCCCCTCGTGGATGACTTCTGGTCAGTTCCTGTGCTGTGCTCGGCCGCTGACGGGCCGTCCGGTGGGTCTGACAGGACGTCGGTTCGGTCTGACGTGCCGTTCGTTCCGCTTCTGCCGTGCGGAGGACGATCCTACGTTTGAACCCCGGGGGCGCAACAAGGGTCTCACGGTGCCATGTGAGCGGGAGTCCGGTCCCAGTCGGCCGGCAGCTCCGGAACCCGCCAGCCCGGATCGGGCCGCCAGTCCTCCCAGCCGTCCGCGAACGGCGCCCCCCACGCCGTGATCCGGTCCACCGCCCGCTGCCCCGCCTCCCGCACCCGCGCGGCCTGCGCCGGGCTCATCAGGCCGGACCGCTGGGCCTGCGCGAACTCGTCCTCGTCCCGCCACAGCCAGCTGCGGTCGGGGTAGACGGAGATGTCGAGGAAGTGGTCCTCGGAGTCGAAGCCGCCGGACCACCGGACCCGCGGCTCCTCCAGGTTCACGTACCAGCTGCGGAAGCGCCACCCGCGCTCCCAGAACAGCCACACCGACCACGGGTCGCCGGGGCGCGCCAGCTTCAGGACCCCGCTGCCGAACCACCGCGCGCGCTCCGTGGTGCGCGCGGCGGTGTAGCGGGTGGCGAGCGGCTCCTCGTGCACGGGAGTGCCGTCGACGAGCACGGGGCGGACGCACTCCGTGCCGGGGGCCATCCAGACGGCGAGCAGCTCAGGCGTGTCCTGCACGACCGTCACCGGCCGGCAGATGTGCACCTCGCCGGTGCCGTTGCCGCGGTAGCGCCAGAGGACGTGGTCCCCCGGCGCCCAGTGCTGAGAGCCGCCCGATCCTGTCATGCGCAGATCTTAGGGGGTGCCCCCGGGCCTACGGGTGGGTCATCCGCAGGACGTCCAATGCCTCGTCCAGCTGCTCGACCGTCAGGTCGCCGCGTTCCACGTACCCGGACTCGATCACCACCTCGCGGATGGTCTTCCGCTCGGCGAGGGACCTCTTCGCGACCTTCGCGGCCTCCTCGTACCCGATGTACTTGTTCAGCGGGGTGACCACGGACGGCGAGGACTCGGCGTACTCGCGCGCCCGCTCGACGTTGGCGGTGATCCCGTCCACCGTACGGTCGGCGAGCAGCCGGGACGCGTTGGCGAGCAGCCGTACCGACTCCAGGAGGTTCTTCGCCATCACCGGCAGCATGACGTTGAGCTCGAAGTTCCCGGCCGCGCCCGCCACCGCCACGGTGGTGTCGTTTCCGGTCACCTGCGCGGCGACCATGAGGACCGCCTCGGGGATCACCGGGTTGACCTTGCCCGGCATGATCGACGAGCCGGGCTGGAGGTCGGGGAGGTTGATCTCGGCGAGGCCCGTGCGGGGCCCGCTGGCCATCCAGCGCAGATCGTTGGCGATCTTGGTGAGCGAGACGGCGACGGTACGGAGCTGCCCGGACGTCTCCACGAGCGCGTCACGCGCGCCCTGCGCCTCGAAGTGGTCGCGGGCCTCGGTCAGCGGCAGCCCGGTCGCGCGGGCGACCTCCGCGATGACGGCCGCCGAGAAGCCGGCCGGCGTGTTGATGCCGGTGCCCACCGCCGTACCGCCGAGGGGGAGTTCCGCGAGCCGGGGGAGCGCGGCGCGCAGCCGCTCGACGCCGTACCTGACCTGGGCGGCGTACCCGCCGAACTCCTGGCCGAGGGTGACCGGGGTGGCGTCCATCAGATGCGTACGGCCGGACTTCACCACCGTCGCGAATTCGGCCGATTTTCGCTCAAGGGCGGCGGCCAGGTGGTCGAGGGCGGGGATCAGGTCGCGGGTGACGGCGCCGGTGGCCGCGATGTGGATGGAGGAGGGGAACACGTCGTTGGAGGACTGCGAGGCGTTCACATGGTCGTTGGGGTGGACCTCGCGGGGCTCGCGGCCCTCGGCGCCCTCCAGAAGCCGCTCGGTGGCGAGGGTGGCGATCACCTCGTTGGTGTTCATGTTGGACGAGGTGCCCGAGCCGGTCTGGAAGACGTCCACCGGGAAGTGCTCGTCCCAGCGCCCCTCGGCGACCTCCGCCGCCGCCGAGACGATGGCCTCCGCGCGGTCCCGGTCGATCACCCCGAGGTCCGCGTTGACCTGGGCGGCGGCGGCCTTGATCCGGGCCAGGGCCTCGATGTGGGCGCGCTCCAGGCGCTGGCCCGAGACCGGGAAGTTCTCCACCGCCCGCTGGGTCTGGGCCCGCCACTTGGCGTGCGCGGGGACCCGCACCTCACCCATGGAGTCGTGCTCGATCCGGTAGTCCTCGGCGTCGTTCATTTTCTCAACCTCCTACAAAAGATGAGCACTTGTCTTGTTCGATGTATTCCCAACACGCGTACCGGCCAGTAAAAACCGTGGGTAACCCCACTTCCAGGAGGCGCAATGACGCGCACCAGGTACAGACTCCGCTGGCCCATCGCCGTCGTCGCCGCGGCCGCAGCCACGCTCGGCACGATGACCGCCGCCGCCCCGGCCGGCGCGACCGGAACCGGCACGACGGCGGTCACGGCCGCCGTACCGCTCCCGCCCGACCTCGAGGCGATCCGGGCCGCCGAGGCCACGAAGATCTACGGCAGCCCCGAGGAGCGCCCGCTCGCCCAGCGGAGGACCGGCCTGATCTCGCTCGGCGACAGCGAGATCTCGGGTGAGGGCGTCGGCACGTACGAGCCCCCCACCAACGGCCCCACCAACTGGTGCCACCGCTCGCCCGACGCCGCCATCCACCGCACCGGGATCGCCGCGGACCTCACCTTCAACGTGTCCTGCTCCGGCGCGTACTCCGGAAACATCCGGATCGGCGGCTCGAAGCAGTACGCCGACGAGCTCGTCCAGAGCGACAACCTCGCCATCAAGGCGCGCAACACCCGCATCAAGATGGTCCTGCTCGTCGCCGGAGCCAACGACGACCTCCAGTTCGGGCCCGTGATGACGGACTGCGTCACGCGGTACCTCACCCTCCAGGGCCCCTGCGAGCCGAAGTACGCCCCCGGCTGGCAGGCCCGCGTCGACGGACTCGTCCCCAAGGTCGAGCAGACCGTGCGCGACCTCAAGAGCGTCATGCGCGGCGCCGGATACGCCGACGGGGACTACAAGCTCGTCCTCATGGGCTACCCCAGCCCCATCGGCCCCGACTTCAACGACAACCCCGACTTCCCCGGGAAGCTCGCCTGCGGCGGACTCGGCTACGACTCCGACACCGTCTGGGGCCGCAACACCGCCGTCCCCGCCTTCGAACGCGGGATGCGCGCGGCCGCCGCCTCCACCGGAGCCGTCTACCTCGACAACTCGCGGCTCTTCCACGGCCACGAGGTCTGTATGGAGGACCCCTGGGCCCGGGGCCTCTACATCGACCTCTCCAAGCCCGGGACGCCCGACGAGAACTCGGTGCGGCAGTCCTTCCACCCCAACGCGCGCGGGCACGCCGCCTTCGCGTCCTGCCTCACCCAGATCTACGACTCCGGCGCCCGCGAGGCCAGTTGCGCCGACGTCAACTCCACGGGCAGGCCGACGCTCTTCCCGCTCGCCTGGGACGACGCGTACAAGCCGCTGAAGAACGGCGCCACCGCCAACTGCCTGGACGTGGACAGCGCCCGGAGCGCCAACGGCACCCGGGTCTTCGGCTGGGACTGCCACGGCGGCCGCAACCAGCTCTGGTGGTACGACTCCGCCCGCCAGACCGTCCACACCGGGCTCACCCAGGACCGCTGCCTCGACGTGCCCAGCACCTCGTACGCGGCGGGCACGGCGCTCGTTCTCTGGAACTGCCACGGCGGCGCCAACCAGAGGTTCGTCCGTGACGGCGCCACGATCCGGCCCGCCGCCGCGACCGGGCAGTGCCTCACGCTGAGCGCGGCGAAGCAGCAGGTCAGGCTGCAGAACTGCGACGGCTCGGCCGGCCAGAAGTTCGCGTAGACCCGCGCGGTAGGGAACGCCGTGGCCCCCGTCCCACCCGGACGGGGGCCACACCCGCAGGCCGTGGGAGGCGCGCTCAGGTGGAGTCAGAGGACCTTGAGAGTCGTACGGGCCAGTTCGTACGCCGGGAGCATCTCCTGGTGCTCCTCGCTGTCGAGCCCGCCGAGGTGCACGATCACCGTCCCCTTCTTCGGGGTCGCGACGGCGAAGGCCCGCTCCTCCTTCGACTCCTCCATCAGGTCGTTGTAGACCGTGTACGTCACCTCGGTGACGCGCAGTGCGCCGCCGGCCGCGGTCTCCTTGTAGACGGCCTTCGAGACGCCCTTCTCCGCCTTCACGAAGCCTTCGAGGGCGGCCCGGGCGGGCCCCGTGCCGGCCGCCGTCCACACGCGCAGGAACCCGATGTTCCCGGCCGGCTTGGCGTCCACCTCGCAGCGGATGACGGCCGGCCCCTGGTGCGTGAGCGCCGCGAACTCCGGGTCCTCGGGATTCTTGATGGCCTTCGGCTTCCACTTCTCCGCCACCGCGAAGGAGACGGGGAGCGCGCACGCGGTGCCGGAACCGCCGACGCTCACCCCCGAAGCCGCCGCGACGGCCGGCGCCTGGGTGGCGGGTGCCCGGGAGGCGGGCGGGGCCTCGGTGGCCGGCGCCCCCGGTCGTGCGCCCTGCGTCACCTCGGGCATCGGCTCGACAGCGCCGCAGCCCGTCAGTGTCAGCCCCGCCACCAGCGCGGCGGCGAGCGGGGCCAGGGTCCGTATCGGGTGTCTCATGCGCGTCAGCGTAGCTCCGGGCCGCAGCGGCGCCGGACGGGCGGACCCGGGCCGTGAGCCGGACAATGTGAAGCGGACCCCAGAGGGGCGTCCCGCGCCCCGCAGCAGGCAGGAGGCAGAACATGTTCCGGAGCTTCAGGAGGATCCGCGTGCTCGGGGCCTGCGCGGTCGCGACCGGTGCCTTCACCGCCGTCGCCGTCGCCGCCGCCCCCGTCGCCGCCGTCCCGGCCGCCGCCGCCAACGGTTTCGAGTTCACCGTCTACGCCAAGGAGATCCCCGGCGAGGCGGGCGAGGAGACCGGGCAGGCGCCCAAGGTCGGGGACTCCTTCGCGTTCGCCGAGGACCTCTACCGTTCCAAGGGCGGCGAGAAGATCGGCCGGGACGGCGTGAGCTGCACCGTCGTACGCGCCGGCAACCCCAGCGACATGATGTGCGTGGGCACCTTCGTCCTGAACGGCGGCCCCGGCGGGCAGCTGACGGGCCAGGCCATGGTGTCGTTCGATCCGGCCGACGAGACGCTCGCCGCCTTCGACATCGCCGTCACCGGCGGCACCGGCGACTTCAAGGACGCGCGCGGCACCATCCGCTCGACCCCGGACGGCGACCACTCGAAGCTCGACTTCCACATCAGGCCCTGAGGAGGGACCTGATCAGCCCCTGAGGAGGGACCCGCAGACCCGTCACCGCAGTGCCGCGGACTCCCACTCCTCGTGGGCGGTGCGGACGCGCTGCCACAGCTCCGCCCGCGCGCCGGCGTCGACGTCGGTCAGGTCCAGCCGGAACACACCGGCCAGCACGCCGTACCAGTCGTCGGCCGAGTCGATGGTCCGGTCGTCCGTGCCCCCGGCGTCGATCCGGCGCAGCACACAGCCCCGCAGCACGTCCACGCCCTTGGCGTCGCGGAGCTGGGCGGTGAGGACCCGGACGAAGGGGGAGTCGGGGGAGGTGGAGAGACGTTCGTGCTCCGCGGCGAAGGAGGACAGCTCCACGGGCTCCGGCGCGAAGTCCATCCCCGTGAACGAACCGCGTGGGTCATGGGTGAACCGCCAGCCGCCGGGCGCCGCGTCCGAGGGGACCATCGTGTAGGTGAACGGCCCCTGGGTGTACGTGCCTTCGCGCAGCGGCAGCGGCTCGTACATTCCGCAGCCGAGCCCGGCGTCGACCAGCCACCGCTCGCCGTCGAGCCGCACGGTGAGCGCGAGATGGTCGCCGTGCGCGCCCGCGGGGTCCGCGGGGGTGCCCTGCACCCCGGCCCGGTGCAGGGTGATGTCGTAACCGAGGGCCGAAAGCAGCTCGCTGAAGGCCCCGTTGAGGTGGAAGCAGTAGCCGCCGCGCCCGCGCAGGACCCGGGCCGCGGATCCCGCGGCGTCGATGCCCGTCGGCCGCCCCAGATGGATGTCGAGGTTCTCGTAGGCGACCCGCTCCACGTGCGCCCGGTGCAGTGCCCACAGCGCCTCGGCGGTCGGGGCGGCCGGCCGGGCCACCCCGAGCACGGCCAGATACCCGTCGACGTCGATCATGATCCCCCTCGGTGTTCGAACAGGTGATCAGTTTAGTCGGCGGGAGGGCCAACGGCTGGGGTTCGTCGGGCGGTTGTCAGGAGAGCTTGCCGCCGTAGTCGGGCAGCTTGAACGCCCGCTCGGCGTGGCCGCCGACGATGTCCGTGGTGTTGTTGCCGATGTTGGCGATGATCGTGTAGCCCTTGGCCTCGATCTCCGCGCGCTTCGCCGTCTTGTACGCGCTGACCTCGGCGAACAGGTCCGGCAGTGAGCGCACGTACAGACCGTCGACCGGGTAGCCGGCCTGCTTCAGGTTCCAGTCCGTGAGGGAGTGGAGGATGCCCGGGCGGGCGGTGACGAAGAAGACGTCCACCCCGCGCGCGTGGGCGTCGTCGACCAGGTCGCGGACCTCCGGGATGGCCGGGGTCGGCAGCTCCCAGAACGGGTGGAAGTCCGTCTCCAGGGAGCTGTTGTCGATGTCGAGGACGATCGCCTGCTTCTCGCGGCCGGCGTCCTCGGAGCGCTCCTCGACGTACGGGCGGGCCTCGGCGACCACGGCCGCCACGTCCCGCCGCCAGGTCGCGTAGTCGACGTCCTTGAGGGCGGCGGTGGACGTGAGGTGGGTGTCGGGGTCGGCGGCGGAGGCGGAGGGCGCGGTACCGACGACGAGGAACGCGGTCAGGGCGAGTGCGCCCGTGGTCCCGGCGGCGGCGCGCCTGCGGAGGGGGGTGGGGGGTGTGGAGGGCATGGGGGGCTCCCGAGGGGTCGACCGGCTCAGTGGTTGACATGCTCGCGACCCATACTGGCCAGTAGGCGTCGGAAGGGCTACCAGTCGGTAGCGACTTTCTGAGCGGAGCGCGACGAAGCCCCCGTCCTCAGGAACTCACCTGGGGACGAGGGCTTCGCGAGAGCGGGAGGGGATCAGCCGAGGCCGGGACCCCGCACCGGGATGTGCGTGAACGTCGGCTCGGGGGCCGGGTTCTGGAAGAAGTCGTTGCCCTTGTCGTCCACGACGATGAACGCGGGGAAGTCCTCGACCTCGATCTTCCAGACCGCCTCCATGCCGAGCTCCTCGTACTCGACGACCTCGACCTTCTTGATGCAGTCCTGCGCCAGCCGCGCCGCCGGGCCACCGATCGAGCCGAGGTAGAAGCCGCCGTGGCTGCCGCAGGCGTTCGTGACCTGCTGCGAGCGGTTGCCCTTGGCCAGCATGACCTTCGAGCCGCCCGCCGCCTGGAACTGCTCCACGTACGAGTCCATGCGGCCGGCCGTCGTCGGGCCGAAGGAACCGGAGGCGTACCCCTCGGGGGTCTTCGCGGGGCCCGCGTAGTAGACCGGGTGGTCCTTCAGGTACTGCGGCATCTCCTCGCCCGCGTCCAGGCGCTCCTTGATCTTGGCGTGCGCGATGTCGCGCGCCACGACCAGCGGGCCGTTGAGGGAGAGGCGGGTCTTGACCGGGTACTTGGTCAGCTCGGCCAGGATGTCGTCCATCGGCTGGTTGAGGTCGATCGTCACGACGTCGGAGGCCTCGTCGAGGTGGTCCTCGGTCGTCTCCGGCAGGAAGCGGGCCGGGTCCGTCTCCAGCTGCTCCAGGAAGACGCCCTCGGCGGTGATCTTCGCGACGGCCTGGCGGTCGGCCGAGCAGGAGACGGCGATCGCGACGGGCAGCGAGGCGCCGTGGCGGGGAAGGCGGACGACCCGGACGTCGTGGCAGAAGTACTTGCCGCCGAACTGCGCGCCGATGCCGATCTTCTGCGTCAGCTCGAAGACCTTCTCCTCGAGCTCCTTGTCGCGGAAGCCGTGACCGGTCTCGGCCGAGCCCTCGGAGGGCAGCTCGTCCAGGTAGTGCGCGGAGGCGTACTTCGCGGTCTTGAGCGCGAACTCGGCGCTCGTGCCGCCGACGACGATCGCCAGGTGGTACGGAGGGCAGGCCGCCGTACCGAGCGAGCGGATCTTCTCCTCCAGGAACTTCATCATGCTCGCCTCGTTGAGGACGGCCTTCGTCTCCTGGTAGAGGAAGGACTTGTTGGCGGAGCCGCCGCCCTTGGCCATGAAGAGGAACTTGTACGCGCCGCCGTCGGTGGCGTACAGCTCGATCTGCGCGGGCAGGTTCGAGCCGGTGTTCTTCTCCTCCCACATGGTGACCGGGGCCATCTGCGAGTACCGCAGGTTGAGCTTGGTGTACGCGTCGTAGATGCCCTTGGAGAGGGCCTCCTCGTCGCGGCCCGGGGTCAGGACGTTCTGGCCGCGCTTGCCCATGACGATCGCGGTGCCCGTGTCCTGGCACATGGGGAGGACGCCCGCGGCGGCGATGTTCGCGTTCTTGAGGAGGTCGAGCGCGACGAACTTGTCGTTCGACGAGGCCTCGGGGTCGTCGATGATCCGGCGCAGCTGGGCCAGGTGGGCCGGGCGCAGGAAGTGCTGGATGTCGTGGATCGCCTCGGCGGCCAGGGTGCGCAGCGCCTCCGGCTCGACCTTGAGGAACGTACGGCCGTCGGCCTCGAAGGTGGAGACACCTTCGGAGGTCACCAGGCGGTAGGGCGTGGTGTCCTCTCCCAGGGGGAGCAGATCGGAGTACGCAAACTCTGGCATGGGGGCCATTCCTCACTCGGCAAGACGGCGCACCGCCTCCGTTGGCAGTGCGCCCTCCAGCGTAGAACGCGGGCCGGGCCCCGGTCCTGTGAGGTAAGGCTCACTTGGAGCGGGGATCACGCCGGAGTGGCGGGGTGGGGGTGGGGGCGCGCTTTTCAGGGACCCGCTCAGGGACTCGCGCGGCCGGTCTTCCGGGGTAGCCAGGCGTTCCCTCTGGGACCCGCGCGGCCGGTCTCTCGGCGGTGGTCGCGAACCGGCCTCTCCGCCGGTCCGTTCGGGGCGTTGTCCACAGGTCGCGGCCCCGCCCTCTGGTCGCGATCTATCGCGTTTCGCTAGGCTGGCTCCGTGGACCTCGAAAAGCAGCCCGAACCCGCGTCCGAACCCGCGTCCGGAAAGCAGCCGCAGCCGCAGCCCCAGGCGCAGGCGCAGCAGCCGGCCGTGCCCGCCGAGACCGGCTTCGCCGATCCGCGGGGCTCGTTGCGAGCCTCGGACGCGGACCGGGACCGGATCGCGGACATCCTCAGGGACGCCCTCGCGGAGGGGCGGCTCGACCCCGAGGAGCACTCGGACCGGATCGACGCCGTCCTCCGGGCCAAGACGGTGGGCGAGCTGGAGCCGATCGTCCGTGACCTGCCGGCGGCGGGGACGGGGACCCGCCAGGAGCCCGAGCCGGCCTACGCCTACGGGGCCGACGACCAGGGCGGCCCCGCCGACAGCCTCGTCGCGATCTTCTCCAGCACCACCCGCAAGGGCCGTTGGCGGGTGGGCCGCAGGACGAACGCCTTCGCGCTCTTCGGGAACATCGAGATCGACCTGACCGAGGCGATCTTCGCCCAGCGGCTCACCACCATCAACGCCACCTCCATCTTCGGCAACGTCGAGGTGCGGGTCCCGGAGAACATCAGCCTGCGGGGCAACGGCAGCGGGGTCTTCGGCAACTTCGAGGTCGTGACCCTGGAGGGCGTCGACCCCCAGGCCCCGGTCGTCGTCATCAACGGCTACTCCGTCTTCGGCAACGTGGAGGCGAGACCCAAGCGCGGCAAGTGGATCACCGACCTCCAGGACAAGCTCCGCAAGCACCTCGGCCACTGACACCTCAACGGCTCGGAGGGTGACCGGAATTCGCCCTCGGTTGTCCGCAGAGCGGAACGGCGCGGGACGCGGTGCATAGGCGCGCGCACAGCGGGTAAGGCTGGTGCATCGCCGCTCGCTCGCGAAGTCGTCGTCAGGAGTAGACCGTGCTGCAACCGCCGCATCAGCCCCTCCAGGTCGCCGCCGTGCCCCCTCAGCGCGCCCCTGCCCGGGAGGACGAGGCCGGTCCCTGGCACGCGGAGGCGGTGTGCCGCCGGGACGAGGCCGGGCTGTTCTTCGCGCCCTCCAAGGAGCCGACCGCCGCGCGGCTCGCGCGTGAGGCGGCGGCGAAGCGGGTCTGCGGGCGCTGTCCGGTGATGGTCGAGTGTCGGGAGCACGCGCTGCTCCAGCCCGAGCCGTACGGGGTGTGGGGCGGGCTGACCGCGGCGGAGCGCCGCGTCGCCCTGGCCCGGCGCCGGCGGCGCGAGGTGGAACTGAGGAAGGCGGCCGCGACGGAGCGGATCGCCCAGGCGGGCTGAGGGCCGCCGAGAGCGGACCCCGTCGCCGTCCCCGTACGGGAAAGGGCGCCCCCACCGCACAGGGGGGGCGCCCCTCTTCGTACCCGCGAGGCAGGCTCGGACCGGATCGGCTCGACTCAGCCTGGCTCAGCGCAGCTCGGCTCAGGCGGCGGCCCGCCCGGGTTCGGGTCAGTTCGCGCGATCGAAGTCGATCTTGCTGTACGCGCGCAGCTTCGAGAGCCGGTGCGTGGAGTCGATCTGGCGGATCGTGCCGGACTTCGAGCGCATGACGAGCGACTGCGTGGTCGCCGTCTCGGCGCGGTAGCGGACCCCGCGCAGCAGCTCCCCGTCGGTGATGCCGGTCGCGACGAAGAACACGTTGTCGCCGCTGACCAGGTCGTTCGTGGAGAGGACCCGGTCCAGGTCGTGGCCCGCGTCGAGCGCCTTCTGCCGCTCGGCCTCGTCCTTCGGCCACAGCTTGCCCTGGATGACACCGCCGAGGCACTTGATGGCGCAGGCGGAGATGATGCCCTCGGGGGTGCCGCCGACGCCCATGAGCATGTCGACGCCGGTGCCCTCGCGGACGGCCATGATCGAACCGGCGACGTCGCCGTCCGAGATGAACTTGATCCGGGCGCCGGTCTCGCGGATCTCCTTGACGATGCCCTCGTGGCGGGGGCGGTCCAGGATCATGACCGTGATGTCCTCGGGCGAGGAGTTCTTCGCCTTGGCGACCCGGCGGATGTTGACCGAGACGGGGGCGTTGATGTCGACGAAGTCGGCGGCCTCGGGGCCGGTGACCAGCTTGTCCATGTAGAACACCGCGGACGGGTCGAACATGGTGCCGCGGTCGGCGGCGGCCAGGACGGCGATCGCGTTCGGCATGCCCTTGGCGTTGAGCGTGGTGCCGTCGATCGGGTCGACGGCGATGTCGACCTCGGCGCCGGTGCCGTCGCCGACCCGCTCGCCGTTGAAGAGCATGGGGGCTTCGTCCTTCTCGCCCTCGCCGATGACGACCACGCCGTTCATCGAGACGGTGGAGATCAGGGTCCGCATGGCGTTGACCGCCGCGCCGTCCGCGCCGATCTTGTCCCCGCGGCCGACCCAGCGGCCGGCGGCCATGGCGGCGGCCTCGGTGACGCGGACCAGCTCGAGGGCGAGGTTGCGGTCGGGGGCCTCGGGGGAGACCACGAGCTCGGGCGGCAGATTCTGCTGCTCGGTCATCGGAACGCACCTTTCTGTACGGCGACGGCCGGTTAAGGGAGGGTGCTGCGACTCTATCGGTACGTCGACAAAATGAGCAGAGGGGCCCACGTATGAGCACGCGACCGTGATGCGACCATGGGGGGCGTGGCAGGTATGCGAGGCAGGCAGACGGTACGCGGGATGTTCCAGTCCCTCGGGGTGATCTTGGTCGCCGCGGGAGTGATGTATCTCTTCATCCCGCACGACGAGAGCGCCGACCCGGTCAAGGCGAAGGACTACCGGGTCGAGCTCCTGACGGCTCAGCGGGCGGCGCCGTATCCGGTGCTGGCCCCCGAGGGCCTCGGTGAGGGGTGGAAGGCGACGGTCGTCTCGTACAAGCGGGACAACGCCGACGCCTGGCAGCTCGGCTTCCTCTCCCCGGACACGCAGTACGTGGCGATCCACCAGTCGACGGCGGCCGCGAACACCTTCGTGCCGGACGTCACCCACCGGGCGAAGAACACCGGGAAGACGCAGACGGTGGCGGGCCAGGTCTGGCAGCGCTGGGAGGGCCCGAAGTACGACGCCCTCGTCCGCGTGGACGGCGGGGCGACGACGGTGGTGACCGGCACGGCGTCCTTCGAGCAGCTGGCCGAGATGGCGGGCGCGCTCCGGTCGAAGAAGGTCTGAGCGGGCACCGGTAGCGGTGCAGGCGTACGGGAAGGGCCCCGCACTCGTGGAGTGCGGGGCCCTTCCTGCGTACCGTCGGGCTCAGACGGTGGTGACGACGTCCTCGTAGGACAGGCGCGGGGAGCGCGGGAACCAGGCGTCCTCGCCCGGCTTGCCGATGTTGACGACCATCAGCGGGGTGTGGTCGTCGTCCAGGAACTCCTTCTGGAGGCCGGCGAAGTCCAGGCCGGTCATCGGGCCCGCGGCCAGGCCGGCGGCGCGGACGCCCACGATGAAGTACGCGGCCTGGAGGGCGGCGTTCAGGACGGCGGACTGCTCGCGGACCGGGCGCTCGGCGAAGAACATGTCCTTGGCCTGCGGGAAGTGCGGGAGCAGGGCCGGGAGCTCCTCGTGGAACTCGTTGTCGGCGGAGAGGATCGCGACGAGCGGGGCCGCGGCGGTCTTGGGCTGGTTGCCCTCGGCCATGTGCTTGACCAGGCGCTCGCGGGCCTCGGGGGAGCGGACCAGGGTGATGCGCAGCGGGGTCTGGTTGAAGGCGGTCGGGCCGTACTTCACCAGGTCGTAGATCGCCTGGACCTGCTCGTCGGTCACCGGCTCGTCGGCGAACGTGTTGGCGGTGCGGGCCTCGCGGAAGAGGAGGTCCTGGGCGGCGGGGTCAAGGGCGAGAGACATGCTGCGTACCTTCCGGACTGCAAAGGGGGGTCGCTCGTACGGGGTTCAAGCGATGTCCTCGACACTACGCCGATGATTGATGAAACTTCAACTAATCCATCCGGATAGTGATCCGCTTCACTCGGAGTCTACGTCAGCTCGCGTCCCGACCGGGCCTTACACCGGCCGGGGCCGGCGGGGCCTACGCCGGCCCCCGCCCCCGCCGCGCCCCTTTCGCCTAGGCCTCCGCCTCAGGCCTCCGCCTCAGGCCCCCGCCTAGGCCTCCGTCTCCGCCTCCGCCGCGCGCTCCGCCGCGAGCGAGGCGTCCAGCCGGGCCCTGGCCCCTTCGAGGCGGCGCCGGCAGACCTTCGCGAGCTCCTCGCCGCGCTCCCAGAGCGCGAGCGAGTCCTCGAGGGACGTCCCGCCCGCCTCAAGGCGCCGTACGACCTCGATCAGCTCGTCCCGCGCCTCCTCGTACCCGAGCGCCGCCTCGTCCGCACCCGTTCCCGTTCCCGTTCCCGCACCCGCACCCGCACCCGTACCCGTGCCCGCTGCCATGTGCCGCTCCACCCTCCGTGTCCGGTTCTCTCTGCCCTGCATGCTCTCTGGATGTCCGTTCAGGCCGGGTCGGCCACGCGGCGCACCGCGAACTCGCCCTCCGCGACCCGCGCCCGCAGCTCCTCGCCCTCCGCGGCCTCCTCCGGTGAGCGGACCACCGAGCCGTCCGCCCGCTGGAGCACCGCGTACCCCCGCTCCAGTGTCGCGGCGGGCGACAGTGCCCTGACCCGCGCCCGCGTGTGCGACAGCTCGGAGTCCGCCCGGTCCAGGAGGTGCCCGAGGACCCGCCGACTCCGGGCGAGCAGCGCCGCCACCTCGTCCTCGCGGACCTCGACCATGCGCTGCGGATGCTCCATGACGGGCCGCGCGAGCGCGTGCGCGAGGCCCCGCTCCTCCCGGTCGAGGAGCCCCCGGACCGTCCGCAGCGCCCGGTCCCGCAGCCCGCGCACCCGCTCCAGCTCCTCGCCGACGTCCGGCACGACCTTCTTCGCCGCGTCCGTCGGCGTCGAGGCGCGCAGGTCGGCCACCAGGTCGAGGAGGGGCGCGTCCGGTTCGTGCCCGATCGCCGAGACCACCGGGGTACGGCACTCGGCCACGGCCCGGACGAGCTGCTCGTCCGAGAACGGCAGCAGGTCCTCGACGCTGCCGCCGCCGCGGGCGACGATGATCACGTCCACGTCCTCGTGCGCGTCGAGCTCCTTGACCGCCTGGACGACCTGCGGAACCGCCTTCACGCCCTGCACCGCCACGTTCCGCACCTCGAAGGCGACGGCGGGCCAGCGCCGCCGCGCGTTCTCCAGGACGTCCCGCTCCGCCGCCGACGCACGGCCGCAGACGAGCCCGATCCGGTGCGGCAGGAACGGCAGCGACTTCTTCCGGTCGAGCGCGAACAGCCCCTCGGCCGCCAGGCTCCGCTTCAGCTGCTCCAGGCGGGCGAGCAGCTCGCCGATGCCGACCGGCTTGATCTCCACCGCCCGCAGCGACAGCTGCCCGCGCGGCGCGTACCACTCGGGCTTCGCGTGCACGACGACCCGGGCGCCCTCCGACACGATGTCCGCGACGGCGTCGAAGACCTGGCGGTAGCAGGTGACGCCGATGGAGATGTCGTACGAGGGATCGCGCAGCGTGAGGAAGACGACCCCGGCGCCGGGGCGCCGCGACAGCTGCGTGATCTGCCCCTCGACCCAGATCGCCCCGAGCCGGTCGATCCACCCCCCGATCAGCCGGGAGACCTCACCGACGGGAAGCGGTGCTTCGGCGGACGTGTTCAGACCCATGGACCGAGCGTAACGGCGCGGTACGACAACGCCAGGGTGCGCGGCACGACAACGCCAGGGTGCGCGGTACGACAACCCGGCCCCGGCCTCTCCTCGTACGGCAGCCCTACCGCTCCACCGGTGTCCGCGTCGCGCCCTGCACGGCGAGCACCACCAAACCCACTCCCAGCCACACCACACCCACCACCTGCGCCGCGGCCGAGGCCTCGACGATGACCGCGATCAGGATCAGTGCGCCGAGCACCGGAAGGACGACGTGCTTCAGCCAGTGCGGCGGCCCCTCCGCCCTCCGTACCGCGAACCAGCCCACCACGCTCGCGTGCAGCAGGACGAAGGCCGTCAGCGCGCCGACGTCGACGACCGACACCAGGTGGTCGAGGCCGTCGTCCCGGCGGGCCGCCCACACCGCCGCGATCATCGTCACCGTCGCGGCCACGAGCAGCGCCACCCGGGGCACGCCCCCGTCCGTCCGGGCGAGCACGTGCGGCAGGCGCCGGTCGCGGCCCATCGCGAAGAGGAGCCGGCCGCCGGCCGCCTGCCCGGCGAGCGCCGCGAAAGCCGCGCCGATGGCCTTGGACACGGCCACGAGGTCGTGCAGCCAGCTGCCGACCGAGGTCTCCACGGCGTCGTAGAAGGCCGAGCCCTGCTTCCCGGGATCCGCCGCGAGCTCGGCGGAGGAGACCGGTTCGAGGAGCGCGACCAGCCAGGACTGCGCAACGAAGAGGACGCCCGCGAGGGCCAGGCAGAACAGCACCGCCCGCGCCACCTTCGCCGAACCGCCCGTGACCTCCTCCGCGAAGGAGGCGATGGCGTCGAAGCCCAGGTAGGACAGGACGGCCACCGACACCGCGCCCACCACCGCCGCGAGCGAGAACGAGACGTCCCCGGTGAGCGGCGACCACCAGTCGCGCCGTGCCCCGTCCCGTACGAGCACCACCACGGCCGAGACGACGAAGACAAGCAGCACGATGATCTCCATCGCGAGCACGGCGAAGCCGACCCGGGCGGCGGCCCGTACACCCCAGAGATTGAGCAGGGTGGTGACGACGACGGCGATCCCGGTCCACACCCACCGGTCCACCTCCGGCACCAGCGCCTCCATCGCGATACCCGCGAAGAGGTAGGCGACGGCCGGGATGAGCAGGTAGTCGAGCATCGCCATCCAGCCGGCGACGAATCCCGGCCCTTCGCCGAGACCTTTACGCGCGTACGTGAAGACGGAGCCGGCCTGCGGAGCGACCCGCACCATCTGCGCGTAACTGAACGCCGTGAACGCCATGGCGACGGTGGCCACGACGTACACGAGTGCGACCGCGCCGCCGGACTTGGCGTCGAGCGTGCCGAAGACGCCGACGGGCGCCATGGGGGCGATGAAGAGCAGCCCGTAGACGACCAGGTCACGGAACCCGAGGTTCCGCCGAAGCGCCGTATGGTCCCCGGGATCAGACTGGCCCCCCGGCTCCGTCCGGTCCCCGCGCTCCGCGCGGCCCCCGCGCCCCGGCTGCTTCCCGTCCCCCGAGTGCTCCCCGTCCCCCGCCACCTGCGATTCCTCGGCCATGGCGACAGTTTCGGCCACGGCGCCGATCAAACCGCTCACCGACGCGGCCTTACGATGGGACGCATGACTGCAACGCCCGCGCCGACGCCCGAGTCCGCCCCCGCGACGAACCGTCCGAAGCGTGTCCTGCTCGCCGCACCCCGCGGCTACTGCGCGGGCGTGGACCGTGCCGTGATCGCGGTGGAGAAGGCCCTGGAGCAGTACGGGGCGCCGATCTACGTCCGGCACGAGATCGTCCACAACAAGTACGTCGTCCAGACGCTGGAGCGGAAGGGCGCCATCTTCGTCGACCAGGCGACCGAGGTGCCGCCGGGCAACATCGTGATGTTCTCCGCGCACGGCGTCGCCCCGACCGTCCACGAGGAGGCCCGCGAGGGCCGCCTGAAGACGATCGACGCGACCTGCCCGCTCGTCACCAAGGTCCACAAGGAAGCCGTCCGCTTCGCCAACGAGGACTTCGACATCCTCCTCATCGGCCACGAGGGCCACGAGGAGGTCATCGGCACCTCCGGGGAGGCCCCCGACCACATCCAGCTGGTCGACGGCCCGGGCGACGTGGCCAAGATCGAGGTCCGCGACCCGTCCCGGGTCGTCTGGCTCTCCCAGACCACCCTCTCCGTCGACGAGACGATGGAGACGGTCGACGCGCTGAAGGAGAAGTTCCCGCAGCTGATCTCCCCGCCGTCCGACGACATCTGCTACGCCACGCAGAACCGCCAGATCGCCATCAAGGAGCTGGCCGGCCAGGCCGAACTGGTCATCGTCGTGGGCTCGAAGAACTCCTCGAACTCGATCCGCATGGTCGAGGTCGCCAAGCAGGCCGGTGTCCCCGCCGCGTACCTCGTCGACTTCGCGAGCGAGATCGACGAGGCCTGGCTGGAGGGCGTGACCAGCGTCGGCCTCTCCTCCGGCGCCTCCGTCCCGGACGTCCTGGTGCAGGAGGTCCTGGAGTGGCTCGCGGAGCGCGGCTACGCGGACGTGGAGATCGTCAAGACGGCCGACGAGTCCCTCACCTTCTCGCTCCCCAAGGAGCTCCGCAACAAGGACCTGCGGGCCGAGGCGGCGAAGCTTCTCGCGGCCGCGCCTGTCAAGGAGTAACACGGCGCCACAGCCCTTACCGTGGGGTCCATGAACGTCTTCGGAGTGGACATCGGCGGCTCGGGCATCAAGGGCGCCCCTGTGGACCTGGAGCGCGGAGCGCTCACCGAGGAGCGCCACAAGGTACTGACCCCGCAGCCCGCCACACCCGACGGTGTGGCGGGCTGCGTCGCGGAGGTCGTGGCGCACTTCGGGTGGACAGGACCGGTGGGGGTGACTTTCCCCGGCGTGGTCACGGGCTCAGTGATCCGTACGGCGGCCAACGTCGACCCGTCATGGATCGACGTCGACGCGGGCACCCTGCTGAGCGACCGCCTCGGCGGCCTCCCGGTGACCGTCCTCAACGACGCGGACGCGGCCGGGGTCGCGGAGATGACCTACGGCGCGGGCCGGGGCCGCAAGGGCACCGTGATCATGCTGACCCTGGGCACCGGCATCGGCTCGGCCCTCTTCGTCGACGGCCGCCTCGTCCCCAACACGGAACTGGGCCACCTGGAACTCAAGGGCCACGACGCGGAGACCAGGGCGTCGACGAAGGCCAAGGAGGACGAGGACCTCACCTGGGAACACTGGGCGACGCGCCGCGTCCGGAAGTACCTCGCGCACGTGGAGATGCTGTTCTCGCCGGAACTCTTCATCATCGGCGGCGGGGTGAGCCGGAAGGCGGACAAGTTCCTGCCCCTGATCGAGGGCATCCGCGCGGAGATCGTCCCGGCGGAACTGCAGAACGACGCGGGGATCGTGGGGGCGGGGATGGCGGCGAGGGCGGTGTGAGGGGGGTGTGAGGGCGGTGTGAGGGGGGTTAGGTGACGGGGCGGCGGCGAGCGGCCCCGGCCCTCCCACCAGCCCCACCGGCCCCACCCGCCCCACCGGTCCCGGCGCCCGGCGTGTCGCCGGCCGCCGGGGCCATCGCGCGGGCCTGCTGCCGGCGGCCCATCTCCCGCACCTTCCGCACGCTCGCGATGAGCCCGGCGACGAGGGTGCCGCCGTACAGCCAGCCGGCGTGGACGGCGAGGGCGGTCACGACCGCCATGGCCTGGCCGCCGAGGCCGCCGGAGCCGCCCGCGATGGGGACGACTCCGACGGCGAAGGCGATGGGGACGCCGATCGGGGCGGTGACGAGGTCGGCGGTACGGACCCACAGCGCGGTCAGGGCGCTGACCGGCAGGAACAGCAGCCCGTACGCGACGGGGGAGCCGTCGAGGAGCAGCCGGTCGAGGAAGCCGAGCGTCAGCATGACGGCGGAGGCGAAGAGCCCGGCGCCGAGCCCGGTGAGCCGGGGCGAGGGAAGCCGCCGGAGGGCGAGCACGACGGGTGGCACGGGCCGGCCGCCGGGCTCGGCGCCGGGCGGTCGGCCGCCGGGCGCGCGCCCAGCCGCCTTGCCCGCCGGCCCCGCGGCGCCGGCGGGCTCGACGCGGGCGCCGTCCGGAGCCCGCCGGGCCCGGCCGGTCACGCGGTGGACGGCCGCACCCTCCACGAGCGCGCCGGGGGGCGTGACGGGCGGCGCGACGGGGTTTTGCGGCCGTCGGCGGCCTTGCGGCTGACTTGTCCTGTGCTGCTCCACCCCACCAACGTAGGTCGGGTGGGGGCGGGAAGCGGGTCCGGGACACGCCCTTTGGGTGACCTTGCCCCCGAGAACGACCGAAGGTCGGCGTCACTGGCCGGTTCGGCCCGCCCGTAAACTGGGGGATCGGCCCCCCGTCCACACTTCAGGAAGTCGCCACCGTGTCGCTCACGATCGGAATCGTCGGTCTGCCGAATGTCGGCAAGTCGACCCTGTTCAACGCCCTGACCAAGAACGACGTGCTGGCGGCCAACTACCCGTTCGCCACGATCGAGCCCAACGTCGGCGTCGTCGGTGTCCCCGACGCCCGCCTCACCAAGCTCGCGGAGATCTTCAGCTCGCAGCGCGTCCTCCCGGCGACGGTCGACTTCGTCGACATCGCGGGCATCGTGCGCGGCGCGAGCGAGGGTGAGGGCCTCGGCAACAAGTTCCTGGCGAACATCCGCGAGTCGGACGCCATCTGCCAGGTCATCCGTGCCTTCAAGGACGAGAACGTCGTGCACGTCGACGGCAAGGTCTCGCCGAAGGACGACATCGAGACGATCAACACGGAGCTGATCCTCGCGGACCTCCAGACGATCGAGAAGGTCCTCCCGCGCCTCCAGAAGGAGATGCGGATCAAGAAGGACACGGCGCCGAAGGTCGCGGCGGTCGAGGCCGCCCAGGCGATCCTGGAGCGCGGCGACACCCTCTTCTCGCAGGGCATCGTGCAGGGCACGGAGAAGACGGAGCTCCTCCACGACCTGCACCTCCTCACCACCAAGCCGTTCCTCTACGTGTTCAACGTGGACGAGGACGAGCTGACGGACGACGCGTTCAAGGCCGAGCAGAGCGCCCTGGTCGCCCCGGCGGAGGCGATCTTCCTCAACGCCAAGCTGGAGCAGGACCTCGCCGAGCTGGACGAGGAGGACGCCATGGAGCTCCTCCAGTCCGTCGGCGCCGAGGAGCCGGGCCTGGCCACCCTCGCCCGCGTCGGCTTCGCCACCCTCGGCCTCCAGACCTACCTGACGGCCGGCCCGAAGGAATCCCGCGCCTGGACGATCAAGCAGGGCGCGACGGCCCCCGAGGCGGCCGGTGTCATCCACACCGACTTCCAGAAGGGCTTCATCAAGGCCGAGGTCATCTCCTTCACCGACCTCGTCGAAACGGGCTCGGTAGCCGACGCCCGCGCAGCCGGCAAGGCCCGCATGGAGGGCAAGGAGTACGTCATGCAGGACGGCGACGTGGTGGAGTTCCGCTTCAACGTCTAATACGTTCGGCGAAAGGCCGTCCGACCCGCGAAGGAGTGGGTCGGGCGGCCTTTGCGGTCCGTACGGTGGCGTGCGGGTGGGGGCGCGGTGCGGTGTGTTGGGACGCCGAGGTTCTGAAGGGGAGCGCGTCGCTCTCCGGAAGGAACCCCTCACATGGCGGATCTGGTCATCCGCCCCCTCGTTATGGGCGAGGAAGCACTTTTCGAGTCCCTGCCCTGGACTGGTTCGACTTCACGGACGCCGGCGCGGCCGTCCAACTGCTCCGCTCCTCGGCACCGCGGGCCGAGTACTCGCTCAAGCTGCCGCCCGGCTGGCGCGACGACCCTGTGGTCCGGGAGCAGGCCCAGGCCCGTATCGACGCGGCCGTCGCCGCGGGGATGTCTCCTCTGGTCGAGCGGTTCCGCTACCGCTGGACGCCGGCCTGCGGCGTACCCGCGCGCCCGGGCCGCCTCGAATTCCGTCCGGAGCCCGACGACGCGGTGATCCTCGACGTCTTCCGCCGCCTTCACCAGGGCAGCCTCGACGCCCATGTGCGCCGTACCGTCGCCGCGTCCGGGCTGGAGGCGGCCGCCCAGAACGACCTGATCTGGCCCTGAGCCCGCACCACCTATCCGTGCAGCAGTCCCGGGCTTTCGGTCGAGGGGTGGTGGGTCGGTCCCTTAGCATCGACGTCTGCTCACACACGGACGAGGGGGTCCCAAGATGCGTGTTCGCGTCGAAAGTGACGGCGAGAAGCTGGCTTTGACGGAGCTTCAGGGGTGGTTGGCTCGTGACCCGCACGCGCGGACGCTGTCCGTCGCCGCCGTCTCCACGCCCGGGCCCGCCATGGGCACGCTGGACGCTCTGGAAATCGTTCTGGGATCTGTCGGCGACATCGCGAACTTCGCGGTGGGCTACGCCGGCTGGCGGCTCGCGCGGGCCAGGGGCGGGGCCCGGGGGGCGCGCACGCTGACCTTCGGGAGCACGACGGTCGACATCAGCCATCTCGACGCGGAGCAGTTGGCGGAGCTGCTGCGCCGCCTGGAAGCCGGAGACGCGAGCGACGACGCCGCCCAGTCATGACCGACCGCTCGGCCCCGCGCTCCCGGGCAGTCTTCTTCGGCGTCCATGACTACGACGAGTTCTCCGACCTCGAAGGAGTCGCCAAGAACATCCCCGCACTGCTCGACCTGCTGACCGACCCCGAGATGGAGGCGCTCGGCTGGGGGGACTACAAAGTCGTTCCTGCCGACAGCAACAGGGTCGACTTTCTCGGGGCCGTCCACACCGCCGCCGCCGAGGCCTCCGACCTGCTTCTCATCTACTTCGCCGGGCACGGTCACTACTCCCGGGACATGCAGGACCTGCTCCTCGCCACGCGGAAGTCCAGCGACCTGCATCCCTACCACTCGGTCGAGTACAAGGATCTCAAGGCACCGATCGTGGCCTCCCGGGCGCGGCGCAAGGTCGTCATCATCGACTGCTGCCACAGCGGGCTCGCCTTACGCATGGGCGGCGGGGACCCGGCGGAAGAGGGCGAGGCCTTCGACATCGAGGGGGCCTGTGTCCTCACCTCGGCCGCGGAGACCGAGGAGTCGCTCTGCCTCCCGGACGGCAGCGTGTTCACCCGCGCGCTGGTGGACGTACTCAAGGAGGGCATCACGGGGCCCCTGGACAACAAGGGGCGCAGGGGCGAGGAACAGAGCCACCTCCTGACCGGTGACGTCCTCCAGGTCCTCAGGACCAAGCTGAAGGGCCGGACGGTGGGCACGAAGCGGGTGCCCGAGCCCCGCATCGCCTGCGTCGGCGAGGGCGACCAGATCCCGCTCGCCCGCAACCGGGCCTACACCGGTGGGAAGCCCGCGGCCATGTCCGCGGACGGGGTCTCGGAGCAGGCGTCGTCTCCCGGTCCCGATCCGCTGCTTCCCGTGATCGCCCAGGAGCGTTACGTCGCGGGGCTCGGTGCGTTCGAGCGGAACCTCACCCCCGAATGTCTTCCCTACGTGTCCCCGGGGAAGGGCCACGAGACCGAGCGGTCCCAGTTGTTCTCCCGCCTCCGCGACTCCGACGGCCGGGGCGTCCTGCTGATCGGTGCGGCAGGCACCGGTAAGACCCGGACGGTCCTCGAGGTGGGACGGCTGGCGCTGGACAAGGAGTGGCGCGTGCTGCATCTGCGCCCCAGCGGAAAGGAGGACGTCACCGCCGAGATCATCCGCCAGGTGCTGGCCGAGGACACCCCGGCCCTGGTGGTCATGGACTACCTCAACCACTACTTCGTGCAGGACGACGACAACCCCCGGCTCGACCTGACCACACTCCGGCACCACCTCCTGCCGGAGGCGCGCCGGAAGGGGATCAAGGTCGCCCTGCTCGCCACGGCGCGGCCCGGGTGGTTGCGCAAGATGAACGAGATCCACCTGTACGAGCTCTTCGACGAGGTCGATCTGCGGCAGGACGAGGAATTCCAGCGGCTGGTGGCGGAGCAGGCGCTGACGAGGATGGCGCCCACGGCCATCGAGCGGTTCGGCCTGGACCGGATGTGGGAGATCTGCGGCCACCGTCCCATCATCGCGCTCCTCGTCGCCCGTGAGGTGGAGCGTCGGGTGGCGACCGGCGGCCTGCGGGACCTGTCCGGTCTGCGGGCGAGCGGTGATCTGTCCACCTGGCTCAGAAGCCGGCTGGGGGAGGACGACCTCGCTGTCGTGCAGAGCAAGGGGACCCGTCAGGGAGGGACCGCCTTCCACCGGGTCGCGGCCGCCGCGGCCGCGGCGGCAGCCTGTCCGCAGCTGTACGCCGAGGTGGTCGCGACCGCCGAGGCGTCGCTGCCCGAGGCGTCCGAGGGCACCCCGGAGGCGGAGGAGGTGGTGGAAACCCTGCTCGACCTGGGCTGGCTGCAGCGCGACGACCAGACCGACATGGTGACCACCGCCCACGACATCGTCTGCGACCAGCTCGTCGAGTCGGTGATCTTCCCCCCTGGTTCCCGCAGACCGGACCGGCGGAGGACCTTGTCGCTGCTGAGCGGCTCGCTCACCAGCCCCCGGACGCTCGGGCGTTACGCGACGAACCTCGCCCGGTTGATGAACGACCTGGCGCCCCAGCCCCTGGCCGCCGTGTCGGAGCTGCTGGACCGCTGGTTCGCGGACAACGCCCCGGCCATCGGCGACGTCATGCGGCGCGACGCCGACGCGGGCGGTTACGCCCTCGGGGCGCTCGTATACGGGCCGCCCTGGTCGCAGGCCGCAGTACGGAACTGGCAGGAGATCGCCGGTCCCTGGCTCGAGGAGTACGGCGACACGACGGATGCCCGGCACCTCCTCCACAGCGGCCTGTGGCACCTGCCCGCCGACAGCGCGGCCCTGCTCGTCCCGGCGGCACTGCGCTGGCTGGAGGCGTACGGCTGGCGGCAGGACGCCAGCTACGTCCTTGGCCCGCTGCTCAGCAGAACGGACCTGCCGGCCGAACTGAGCCCGTCCCTCGAGAACGCGGTCGGCTGGGTGAATCTCCACGGCCAGTCCCAGGGAGCCCACTTCGTCCTGAGCGCCCTGGTCACCCGCGGAGACCTCACCGTCCAGCAGGCGAGGAAGGCCGTCCCCGCGGCTCTGCGGTGGTGCGAACACTCGAGGGCCGCGCGGCAGACCGGACTGGTCCTCCATCCCCTCCTGGGCCGGAAGGACCTGACCGACGACGAAGTGCGCCGCGCGATCGCGGAAGCCTATGACTGGACAGGGCGCCACATCACCTTCGAGATCTCGTCGAAGGTCCTGCTCGCTCTGGTGAACCACCCCGACCTTCCGCGCGAGGAGCTCCGTTACGCCGTCACGCTGGCGCTCGAGTGGCTGGAGCACCACTGGGACAGTCAGCGTGCCAACTGGATCCTGCACGCGGTACTGGGCATGCACGGAGCGACCAGGCCGCAGACCCGGCGGACGATCACCCACGCGGTCGGGTGGCTGACGTCCCACGCGACGGAGACGGACGCCGACTACCTGATCCGTCGGCTGCTCAAGCGCGACGACCTCCACCCCGACGAACGAGACCTCGTGGTCGGGTCCGCAGTCCGGTGGCTGGAGGCCTACGCGACGGAGAAGCACGGCGACTTCCTGATCGGTCGGCTGCTCGAGCGCGGCGACCTCCACCCCGACGAACGCGATCTCGTCGTCGGATTCGGGGGCCGTTGGCTGGACCTCCACGCGACCGAGGCAGCCGCCAGCTTCCTCCTGCCCAGGATGCTGACCCGGCTCGATCTCACCGACGAGCAGGCTCGACTGGCCATAGGGCAGGCGATGTCCTGGCTGGAACTGCACGGACACAGGGAATCGGCGGGGTACGTCCTGCAGCACCTGCTCAAGCGGGAGGACATTCCCGCCTACGAGGCCCGTCGGGCCGCCACCTTCGCCAACGAATGGCTGTCGCAGCACAAGGAGGCCAAGGACGCCAGTTATGTCCTGCCCGTCCTGCTGGCCCGATCCGACCTCACCGACCAGCAGGCGGACCTGGCCGTCGTCTCGGCGAACTGCTGGCTGCGCATCCACGGCCTCGAAGAAACGGCCGATCGCGTTCTGCCGCAGCTTCTCCTCCGTGCCGACCTCCCGCCCGACGAGGTGCGGTTCGCCGCCTGCCGGACGGCCCAATGGCTGGAGCAGCACCGGGAGGGGAGAAGCGCGGGCCACCTGCTCGGCGCACTCCTCGCGCGCGACGACCTCACGGCGCAGGAGGCCGCAGTCGGCGTACAGGAGGGCCTGACGTGGCTCGAGCGGCACTGCCCGGGACCCGGGACCGATCGCCTTCTGCCGGAGCTGCTCGGGCGGGCCGAACTCACGCCCGAACAGCGTGCCCAGGCCGGCGCCTTGTCCGAGATCTGGGAGCGGCGGAACACCAGCACCCGGATGGAGGTCCAGCAGCTCCAGAGGTCGCTCGGGGGCCGCACCGCGCGTACGGACGAGGAGAAGCTGCGGGCGCTCGTCTCCGGGCTGGAGTGGCTCGAGGAGAACGCCACGCAGGTGGAGGCGCTCACTGTCCTGACCGCCGTGCTCGAGCACCCGATGCTGCAGCATTCCGAGCCGGCGGGGGAACTCACCAGGAGAGCCGTCACCTCGGCCCTGGACTGGCTGGAGGTGCACGGGGCGGACGTCACCGCCACGCACTTGATCCAGCGGCTGCTCAGGGCATCCGAGATGTCGGACGGGCACCTCGACGCCGTGGTGGCGTACAGCCTGCAGTGGCTCCTGAGGTACGGAGAGCAGTCGCGTGCCCGGCACGTGCTGGAGTTGCTCCTCTCCCATCCCGGTCTGGACGAGGCGCAGCTCGACGCCAGTGTCCTTCTGGCCATCGGCTGGCTGCGGCACTGCGGGTCCGAGTCCCAGGCCAGTTTCGTCATGGAGAAACTGCTCAAGTGCACCGGCCTCGTGGAGGAGCGGGTGCGGGACATCCTCACGTTCACCCGCACATGGCTCACCCGGCATCTGTCGATGAAGGAGGCGGGCTTCGTCCTCGAGCCCCTGCTGGACCGGGGCGACCTGGCGGATGACGAGTGGGAGTGGGTCTTTCCGCAGGCGATGGGCTGGCTGGAGACCCACAGAACCAGCCGTGCGGCGCGGCACATCGTGGTCGGGCTGGCCAGACACGACCGGATCGGGGGAGCTGACCTCGACGACGTACTGGACGCCGGCATCGCCTGGCTGGAGAGCCACAGCCATTCACCGCAGCTGCACCGCACGCTGCGCTCGCTGTTCGGCCGGACGGACCTGAGCGGGGACCAGGCCAGGAGGTTGGCCGACTGCGGACTGCGGTGGATCTCCCAGCAGGAGACGGCGAAGACCTGGCGCGTGCTGGGCGTCCTCGCCGAGCGCGCGGACCTGCCGGCCGAACAGGCCGCGACGGTCGAATCGCTGGTGGTCACCCGGGTGTCGGCGGACCCCACCGCGCTCGACGTCAGCTTCGTGCTGGAGTCCCGCCTGAAGCGTACGGACCTCACACTGGCGCAGCGCACGAAGGCGATCTCCTGGTCGCTCGCGTGGCTGGAGCGCCGGATGCCGGAATGGCGGTCGCGTTTCCTCCTCAGATCCCTGCTCGCGCTGGAGGACCTCTCGGCGGCCGAGACACGTCGGGTCGTGGACTGGTCACTCGAGTGGCTGGAACACCACACCGACGGCACCGCCGAGACGTTCGCCGCCCAGGGCGCCGAAGCGGTCCTCGGCCCGCTTCTCTCCCTCGACCTCGACGAGGCGCAGCTGCGGCGGCGCGAGGTCTACCTCACGCAGGGGGAGGCGCATCCCTCGGTGGGTTCGCCGATGTCGGCGATCCCCACGCCGCGGACCTCGGGGGAGGAGGCGGACAGTCCGTCCGTGGTTTCAGGAACAGGCGACGGCAACTGACGCAGTTGCGCGTCGGTCGGTGGGTGACACACGGAGGACAGTTCCCTCAGGGAAAGGGAAGGTGCGCTACAGAGGATTGACATGGAACGGGGTCTTTCCTTGCCTCGTACCGGCTCCGCGAAATACGTTCGTGTCACTCGAGACGGGGGCGATATGGCACGCGGATACGACACGACACGAGCGCCTTACGCGGTGGCCGGTGCCGTGGAATGCGAGGGCTTCGCCTGTCGTGGCGGGAGTGGGCGGCGCGGAGGTGTCGTCGTGGGCGCGCGGCTCTGTTCGGGGTGTGCCCTCGCGCTCGTCGGCGGGCTGAGGCGGCTGCCGAACCTTTACGACGAGTGCGGGCTGCTCCTCGGCGGTGCCGACCGGCCGCGCGAGCGTACGTCCGGTGGCGGGTCCGCGCCCGGGCTGCCCTTCAACACCGCAGCCGCCGAGGCCCGTTCCGTCATCGTCGGTGTGCTGCGGTCCTGGGCGGGTCTCGTCGTCGGGGAGCGGGTCGTCGCCGCGCCCCGGGACGCCGTCGCCGACGTCGTCGAGTTCCTGATCCGGCACGCCGGGTGGCTCGCCGCCCACGAAGCCGCGGGCGAGCTGTGCGAGGAGGTCGCGCGGGCGGTCCGCCGGGCGCGGTACGTGGTCGACCCGTCCCCCGGCCGGGGGATGAACGTCGGGACGTGCGTCGTGGCGGACTGCGGGGGAGGGCTCACGGCCGTCGTGCGGGACGGCCGTTCCGATCCGCCGGTCGAGATCAGCTGCTCCGCCGTTCCAGCGCACCGCTGGTCCGCGCAGGAGTGGATGGCGCTCAGCGGCGGTGCTGCGGCGGCGGAGGGGCCGGCCGTGCCGGCGCTTCCGCCGCCACGGACCGTGCGGTGGCTCAGTGCCCGGGACATCTCCCTGCTCTGGGGGATCGCCTCGGGCAGCGTCTACCGCCACGCCAGCGAACAGCAGTGGCGGCGGCGCACGGGCAAGGGCCGCACCTTCTACCACGAGGAGGACGTCCTGCGGTGTCTCGGAGCGCACGCCAGGCGCTAGGAAAAACCAGCGGTACGAGCGGACAGCGGTACGAGCGGGCACGGCCTAGGCGCCGTGCCCGTTTTCGTTCTGTCCACCAGGAGTTGTTCCTCGGCTGTTCTTCGGCCGTTCTTCCGCGGATACGCGGTGGATACGCGGTCCAGCAGACTTCCAGGAGACTTGACAATTCTCTGACCCAGGCCTGTCGTTGCTTTGAGAAAGCAGCATTGACTTCCTCCGCTTCGTCGAAGAAGCTGTTCAGTAACTTCCTCAGCACTGTGTCGATTCGCCGGGCTGAGAATATCGATCGCCTTTTTCTTTTCTCTTTTCTGTTCCCCGCATTCACGACCGGCAGACAGCTGAGGGCATTCACATGCGGATTCTTTTCGCGGTCGCACCGCTGACCGCTCACCTGTACCCCAGCGTCCCGCTGGCGTGGGCGCTGCAGAGCGCGGGCCATGAGGTACGGGTGGCCAGCAACGACGGCCTCGTCGAGGAGATCACCGCGGCCGGGCTCACGGCGGTGGGGCTCGGCGAGCGCACCTCGCCGCCCGCGCCGATCACCGACGAGGAGCTGGACCGCTTCAGCGACGCGCTTGGTTTTGAGCCCGGATCCGACTTCGACGAGCTCTGGCGGGCGACCCGTTACTACCTGGTGGCCGCGTGCAAGCGGTACCACCCGGACGGCGAGGGGCGGCCGGAGCTCGCCGACCGTCTGGTGGAGGCCGCCCGGAGCTGGCGGCCCGACCTGGTGATCTGGGATCCGGCGTGCCCGGCGGGAGCGGTCGCGGCCCGCGAGTGCGGGGCCGCGTCGGCGCGGATGATGTGGGGCCCCGACTACTTCGGCTGGATCCGCGGCCGCCTGGCCGAGCGGATGGACGACCCCGCCTCCGGGGTGCGGGCGGACACCGATCCGCTGGCGGCGACGCTGGCGCCGGTGTTCGGGCCGTACGGTCACGACTTCTCCGAGGAGCTGCTGCTCGGCGACTTCACCGTGGACCCGCTGCCCTCGCAGCTGCCGAGGCCGGACGGTCTGCGCCGGGTCCCGATGCGCTGGGTGCCGTACACCGGCGCGGGCCCGGTCCCCGAGTGGCTGGCGCGGCCGCCGGCCCGGCCCCGGGTCTGTCTGACGCTGGGCGTCACCGGGCGTACGGTCCACGACGGCCGGGACGAGCGGGTCGCGGCCGCCTTCGAGGCGGTCGCCGGGATGGACGTCGAGGTGGTGGCCACGGTCAACGCCGCCCAGTTGGGCACGGACCTCTCCGTCCCCGACAACGTGCGGATCGTGGACTACCTCCCGCTGACCCAGGTGATGCCGACCTGCTCCGCGGTCGTCCACCACGGCGGCTTCGGCACGTTCTTCGCCGCGGCGGTCCACCGGGTGCCCCAGATGATCGTGCGGGAGGACCTGGGGAGCGGGCTCAACAGCACCCGCTACCTGGAGGCCAGGGGAGCGGGCGTGACCCTCCACGCCGACGGCCTCACCGCGGCCGAGGTGGGCAAGCAGCTTTCCCGGCTGCTGACGGAGCCGTCGTTCCAAGAGGGGACGGCCGCCATCCACGCGGACATCACGGCCGCACCCGGGCCGGGTGAACTCGTACCGGTACTGGAGCGGCTGACCGCGCAGTACCGCGAGCGGGGCTGACGGCGATGCGTGTGGTCGAGACGCGGGTTCCCGGCGCGTTCGTGTTCACCCCGGACCAGATCCCCGACGCACGGGGTGTGTTCTTCGAGTCCTTCCGCCACGACCTCGTAGAGGAGGCGGCAGGCCGCCCGTTCCGGCCGGCGCAGATCAACTACTCGACGTCCGCGCGCAACACGCTGCGCGGCCTCCACGGGGTCGCGGTGCCGCCCGGGCAGGCCAAGTACGTGACGTGCGTGCGGGGGTCGGCCCGCGACATCGTCGTCGACCTGCGGGTCGGCTCGCCGACCTTCGGGGAGCACCACGAGACCCTGCTGGACGCGGAGTCGGGGCGGGCGGTGTACGTGCCGGAGGGCGTCGGGCACGGGTTCCTGACGCTCACCGACGACACCTGCATCTGTTACGTGGTCTCCACCCTGTACGTACCGGGCACGCAGATCGACATCGACCCCCTCGATCCCGATCTGGCGCTTCCCTGGGGCTTCAGCGAGCCGCCGTTGATGTCGGAGAAGGACGCGAAGGCGCCCCGCGTGCGGGAGGCGCGCGCCTCGGGGCTGCTCGCCGACTGGCACGACGTCCGCTGACCCCGCACACCACTTGACCTCAACTCGACTTGAGGTTCTACGGTTCCCTCGTCCAGCCACAACGCAAGGAGAGTTCTGTGAGTACCGAGGTAGACGAGGTAGACGCGGGGTTACCGCCCCGGGCGACCCGTAGGGAGTGGCTGGGACTCGCGGTCCTCGCCCTGCCCACCCTCCTCATCGCCATGGACCTGACGGTCCTGCATCTGGCACTGCCCACCCTCACCGCCGACCTGCGGCCCGGCAACACCGAGTTGCTGTGGATCGTGGACGTCTACGGCTTCCTCATCGCCGGCTTCCTCATCCCCATGGGCGCGATCGGGGACAGGATCGGCCGCCGGCGGCTGCTGATGATCGGCGCGGTCGCCTTCGGCGTGGCCTCGGTACTCTCGGCGTTCGCCGCCAACCCGACGATGCTCATCGCCGCCCGCGCGCTGCTCGGCATCGCGGGTGCCACGCTGATGCCGTCCACCCTCTCCCTGATCCGGGTCATGTTCCAGGACCCCAAGCAGCAGGGCGCCGCCATCGGCGCGTGGACCGGCTTCTTCGGCCTCGGCACGGTGATCGGCCCGCTGGTCGGCGGGACCTTCCTGGAGCTCTTCTGGTGGGGCGCGGTCTTCCTCATCGGTGTTCCCGTGATGGCGCTCCTCGTGGTCCTCGGGCCGATCCTGCTGCCCGAGTACCGTGACCGCTCGGTCGCGCGTCCGGACCTCCTCAGCGCCGTCCTGTCGGTCGTCGGCATGCTCGCCCTGATCTACGGCGTGAAGCAGATCGCCGAGGACGGCCTGGGCCTGGAGTCGGGCGTCCCGATCGTGGCCGGACTCGTCCTCGCCGCCCTGTTCGTGCACCGCCAGGGCCGCCTGACGCAGCCCCTGGTGGACCTCAAGCTGTTCCGCGACAGCCTGTTCGGTACCGCCCTCGGCATGCTGGTGCTCGCCACCCTGCTCTCCGCCGGGCTGCAGTTCCTGGTCATGCAGTACCTCCAGCTCGTACGGGGTCTCGAGCCGGTCCAGGCCGGGCTCTGGTCGCTGCCGATCACCCTCGGCGTGATGGTCGGCGCCATGGGCGGGCCTGCGCTCGCCGGGCGGGTCAAGCTCAGCAACCTGCTCGCCGGCGGCCTGGTCGTCTCCGCGCTCGGCATGCTGATGCTGAGCCGTGTCAGCGGCCCCTCCGACCTGTTCCTCGCGGTGGGCGGGACGGCCGTCATCGGTCTCGGGCTCGGCCCGATGATCTCGCTCGGCACCGGCCTCATCGTGGGTGCGGCCCCGCCCGAGCGGGCCGGTGCCGCGTCCGCGCTGGCCTCGGTCGGCCCCGAACTCGGCAGTGCGCTGGGCGTGGCCCTGATCGGCAGCGTCGGCTTCGCCGTGTACCGGTCCGACCTCGCCGACCGGCTGCCCGAGGGGCTGTCCGCGCAGGACGCCGACGCGGCGAAGGACACGCTCGGCGCCGCGGTCGACACCGCCCGCGGGCTCCCCACCGAGCTCGCCGACCGCCTCCTCGCGGTGGCCCGTGACTCCTTCGTCCAGGGCATGCAGACGACCGCGATCGTCGGTGCGGTGCTCGCCGTGCTCCTCGCCGCGGGGGCCGCGGTCCTGCTGCGCAACGCCCGGATGCCCGGCCCGCCCCCGGCCGCCGATGCGGACGGGACGGACCAGGCGGACCAGGCGAACCAGGGAGAGAAGCCCCTGGAGAAGTTGGAGAAGGTGGAGAGCTGACATGCCGGACACGGACTCCGTGGCCGGGCCGGTCCAGACCCCCGTCGGGGTCTGGACCGGTTTCGTCTGCCACGACGACCAGACCGACCCGTACGTCATCTCCTTCGCCCCGGACGGGACGATCGCGCTGCGTACGGGGGTCACCGTGGGCACCGGGACCTGGGCCGCCGGGCGGGACCAGGGGCACTTCTCGTACGACCTCGTCGAGACCTACACCCTGGCGAGCGGCCACGCGGGGCAGGTGGAGGCCCACGTCGAGGCCCGCTTCGAAGGGGCGGCACACACCGGGACCGGCACCGCCCGGATCCTTACCCCCGACGGCGTGCTCGTGCACGCGACCACGGCCGAGTTCGCCGGTGAGCGGATCGCCGACGAACCGGCAGCCTGGCACGGCGTGGTGGGCCTCGGCGCGGCGGTCCGCGGCCGGGCGCTCCACCCCGGGGACGACGGCTTCGAGGAGGCGAGCTCCGGCTGGCTGCTCACCGTCGGGCACCGCCCGGCCGCGGTGGTGGTCGCCGCCGACGCCGACGACGTGGCCGCCGCCGTCCGGTTCGCCGCCGCGGCGGACCTGCCGGTCGCGGTGGAGTCGACCGGGCACGGCAGGTCCGTCCCCGCCGACGGCGCCGTGTTCGTCGCGACCGGCGGGTTGCGCGAGCTCACGGTCGACCCCCGGGCCGGGACCGCCCGGATCGGGGCGGGGCTGCGCTGGGGCGAGGTGGCCGCCGCCACCGCGGAGCACGGCCTCGCGCCGCTCAGCGGCTCCTCGGCCGAGGTCGGCGTGATGGGCTTCCTGACCGGCGGCGGACTGCCGCTGACCTGCCGTACGCACGGCTTCGCCGCCGACCACGTCCGCTCCATGGACCTGGTCACCGCCGACGGCCGTATCCGCACCGTGTCACCGACCCAGGACCCCGACCTGTTCTGGGCGGTACGGGGCGGCCGGAGCAACTTCGGCGTGGTGACCGCCGCCGAGATCGACCTGGTGCCGCTGCGGACCGTCTTCGCGGGCGAACTCTTCTACCCGGGCGAGGACCCCGCGCACGCGGCACACGTGGTGCGGTCCTACCTGACCTGGGCCAAGGACCAGCCGGACGAGATGTCGTCCTCGGTGTCGCTGCTGCGGTTCAAGGACGCGCCGCAGGTGCCCGAGCCGTACCGCGGCCGGTCGTTCGTCCTCGTGCACGTCGTCCACGCCGGCGACGAGGAGGAGGGCGCCCGGCTGGTGGAACCGCTGCGCGCGCTCGCCCCCGAGACGGACACCTGCGCCACCCGGCCGTACGCGCGGCTCACCGAGATCCACCACGACCCGAAGCACCCGGTCAGCATGCACTTCCGCAGCGCGCTGCTGTCCGAGCTCGACGACACGGCGGTCGGGACGCTGGTCTCGTTCATCGACCCGGCGACGCCCGAAGGGCCGTTCCAGGGGCTCGAACTGCGCCATCTGGGCGGGGCGGTGAGCCGGCCGCCCCGGCGCCCGCACGCGGCGGGCGCCAGGGACGCGGCCTTCCACCTGTGGATGCGGATGCCGGCCCCCGCCGAGGAGGCGGACACGGTACGCCGGGCCGCGGACGAGGTCCTCGCGCGGCTGAGGCCGTGGGACACCGGCGCCCTGCTGCCCGGCTTCCTGTTCGACCACGACGCCGACCCCGAGCGGGTCCGGCGGGCCTACGCCGAGCCGGACCACCGGCGGCTGACCGAGCTGAAGGCCGCGTACGACCCGCACAACCTGTTCCGCATCAACCACAACATCCCGCCCGTCCTCGACGGCGCGTGAAAAGGGGAACAACCGGAATGTCACTTTCACCGGAGATAGAGGCGGCGACGTCCCAGGTCGCCAAGCTGGCCGGAGCGCAGGCCGCGCAGGCCGACGCCGAGCGCCGGGTGAGCCCGGACGTCATACGGGCCGTGGTGGACGCCGGGTTCGCCCGGTGGCTGGTGCCGTCCCGCTGGGGCGGCGACGAGCGCGGCTACACCGAGCTGACCGCAGCGGTCGCGAAGGTCGGCGAGGAGTGCTCCTCGACGGCGTGGCTCGCCTGCCTCGCCGCGCACGCCGCCAGGTACGTGGCCTGCCTGCCCGAGCAGGGCCAGGCCGACATCTGGGGCGACGGCCCCGACACCCTCGTCGCCGCCGTCATCAAGCCGCAGGGCACGGCGGTCGAGACGGAGGGCGGGTTCCGGCTCACCGGCTCCTGGAGCTACGTCAGCGGTGTCGAGCACGCCGACTGGGCGCTGCTGACCGGCCCCGCGCCCGGCCCGAAGTCCGGCGGACAGCCGATGCGGCTCTTCGCGGTACCGCGCGCGGACTACAGCTTCGAGGACACCTGGTCCTCCCTCGGCATGCGCGGCACCGGCAGCCACACGCTCGTCCTGGACGACGTGTTCGTGCCCGAGCACCGCGTCTGCCTGCGCGAGGACGCGATGCGCGGCGCGACGGTGGGCCTCCCCGGCCGCGCCCCGCTGCCGAACCCCGCCGTGAGCGGGCTGACGTTCGTCACTCCCGTGCTCGGCGCCGCGCGAGGCGCGCTCGCCGTCGCCACGCAGCTCGTGGCGGTCGCCCCGACCGGTCCCCGCGCCGGCGCGGGCCAGGCCTACCAGGTGGACTTCGCCCGGGCCGCCGGAGAGATCGACGCGGCCCAGCTGCTCATCGAGCGGGCCGCCGCCGTCGTGGACGGCGGCGCCCTGACGCCGGCGCTCGCGCGCCGCAACCGCAGGGACCTGGCGCTCGCGCTCCAGATGCTCGCCGACGCGACCGACCGGCTGCTGAGGATCGGCGGCACCCGGGCCCAGGAGGACGGGCACCCGCTCCAGCGGCACTGGCGGGACGTGCGCTCGGTCGCGAGCCACGCGGTCATGCAGTTCGAACCCGCGGGCGCCGACTACACCCAGGGCCTGGCCGGACCGGCCTGAAGGAGACCACGATGATCCTGATCACCGGAGCCACCGGGCACGTCGGCAGGCCGCTCGTGGACGAGCTGCTCGCGGCCGGCCACAAGGTACGGGCCCTCAGCCGGGACCCCGCCACGGCCGGGCTTCCCGACGGGGTCGAGGTGGCCGCGACCGCCGAACTGCCCCTGGACGGCGTCGAATCCGTCTTCTTCGTCATGGCCGCGTTCCCGGGCGGCTCCGCGGAGCCGATCGCCCGGATGAAGGCGGCGGGAGTCCGCCGTATCGTCGCCCTCTCGTCTTACTCGGTCCTCGACGACGACCCCAAGAACATGATCGCCGTGAAGCACCGGGAGCTGGAGCGCCAGATCCGGGAGACCGGCGCGGAGTGGACGTTCCTGCGGCCCGCCGGAGGGCTCGCCGCGACCGCCCTGGAGTGGGCCGGGCAGATCAGGGCCGAGGGCGTCGCCCGCTTCCCCTTCGGGGACGCGTGGACCGCGCCGGTCCATGAGCGCGACATCGCGGCGGTGGCCGCCCGCGCCCTGCTGACCGACGAACTCGTGGGCGAGGCACCGCTGTTCAGCGGGCCGGAGACGCTCACCTACGCCGACCGGGCACGGATCATCGGCGAGGTCACCGGCGAGCCGGTCCGCTTCGCGGAGCTCGGCCACGACGAGGCGCGGCAGGAGTGGCTCGCCGCCGGCATCCCCCCGCACGCCGTGGAGGCACGGCTGCGCATGTTCACCACGATGGTCGGCCGCCCGCACGCGATCTCACCGGTCGACCCGTACCTGGGCAGGCCCGGGCTGAGCTTCGCCCAGTGGGTCGCCGACCACACCGACAAGTTCCGGAAGGGAACGTCATGATTCTGGTAGCCGGAGCCACGGGCAACGTGGGCGGCGAGCTGCTGCGGCAGCTCCGCGCCGAGGGGGTGCCCGTCCGGGCGCTCTCCCGGAACCCGGGGCGGGCCGCGCTCCCGGCCGACGTGGACGTCGTCGCGGGGGACTTCGCCGACCCTGAGTCGCTGGCCAAGGCGTTCTCCGGGGTGGAGGCCCTGTTCCTCATGATGTCGGGGAACGAGACCGCGGTGGTCGAGGAGGCGGCCCGCGCCGGGGTACGGCGGATCGTGCTGCTCTCCAGCGTGGCCGTGGAGACCCGCCCGGAGTCCCTGATCGGCCGGGTCCACCGGGACGCCGAGCGGGCCGTCGAGGCGTCCGGTCTCGAAGGGACGTTCCTGCGGCCCGGCCAGTTCGCGTCCAACACCCGCGCCTGGGCGGCCCAGATCGCGCAGGGCGACGTCGTCCGTACGCCGTTCGCGGGAGTCGGTCTGCCCGCCATCCACCCCGGTGACATCGCGGCGGTCGCCCGGACCGCGCTCACCGAGGACGGGCACGCCGGGGCGGTCTACCCGCTCAGCGGCCCCCGGCCCGTCACGCCCGTCGAGCAGGTGGCGGCGATCGGCGAGGCGATCGGCAGGAAGCTGCGGCACGAGGAGATCACCGCGGAGCGGGCCGGCGAGGAGATGTCCGCGTTCATGCCGGCCGAGATCGTGGCCGCCACGCTCGACTTCCTCGGCCACCCGACCGTGACGGAGACCCAGGCCCTGCCCACGGTCGAGAAGGTCACGGGGAAGCCGGCGAGGACGTTCGCCCAGTGGGCTCGCGACAACGCCGACGGCTTCCGCTGAGACCCAGGAGAGAGCAGGGGGCGCGACAGTGTTGACCCAGCGCAGTTTCCGCGACGTACTGGGATGTTTCGGCACCGGAGTGGTGCTGGTGACCGCGGAGTCGGACCGAGGACCGGTCGGTATGGCGGTGAACTCCTTCACCTCCGTGTCGCTCGACCCGCCTCTGATCGCGTTCTGCGCCGCGCTGACGTCGACGACCTGGCCGGCTGTCCGGGCGACGGGCGGCTTCGCCATCACGATCCTCAGCGACACGCAGGAAGAGGTCTGCCGGACCTTCGCGGCTCGCGGCGCGGACCGCTTCGCCGTGGGGGAGTGGGCCAGGAGCGCCGCGGGACACCCGGTGGCGGCGGACGGACTCGGCTGGCTGGACTGCCGGATCAGGTCGGTCCAGGTCGCGGGGGACCACGAACTGGTGATCGCCGAGGCGGTCGACTGGACCGTCGGCGCCGACGCGCGGCCGTTGATCTTCCACTCCGGCCGCTACGCCAGCCTGACGGAGCGATCACGTGCGGAATGACGTCGAAGACCTTGGAGGGTCTGTGTTTCTGGTGACCGGAGCGACCGGGAACGTCGGTCGTCACGTAGTCGGGCAACTGCTCGCCGCGGGTGCGGCCGTACGCGCCCTGACCCGCGACCCGGCGGCGGCCCGGCTGCCCGCGGAGGCCGAGGTGGTGGGCGGCGACCTCACCCGGCCGGAGACGGTGGAACCCGCCCTGAAGGACGTCTCCGCGCTGTTCCTGTTCCCCTCGCCGGGCACGGCGGGCCCCGTCCTCCGGGCCGCGAAGGAGCACGGGGTGCGCCGGGTCGTGCTGCTCTCCTCGTCGGCCGTCGAGTACAGCACCGAAGGCGCCGACAACGCGATCGTGGCGTACCACAAGGAGATCGAGCGCGAGGTCGAGAAGTCGGGCCTCGAATGGACCTTCGTCCGGCCCGGCGCGTTCGCCGTCAACTCCCTCCAGTGGGCGCCGCAGATCCGCGCGGACGGCGTGGTCCGCGGGCCGTACGCCGAGGCCGAGATGGCGCCCATCCACGAGCGGGACATCGCGGACGTCGCCGCCCGATTGCTCCTGACGGACGGGCACGCGGGCGCGAAGTACGTCCTGACAGGGCCGGAGTCCCTCACCCAGGCCGAGCAGGCCCGGCGGATCGGCGAGGCCGTCGGACGCCCGGTGCGGTACGAGGAGCTGGCGCCCGAGGTCGCGCGCGAGCAGATGATCCGCGATCAGGTACCGGCCGAGTTCGCCGACATGCTCCTCGACTTCCAGGCGGGGCTCGTCGGCGTGCCGGCGGACGTCACGGCGACGGTCGAGGAGGTCACGGGCCGCCCGGCACGGACGCTCGACGAGTGGGCCGCCGACCACGCGGCCGACTTCCGGTAGGAGCGCGCCCGGCTTCCGTCAGGGACGGGGCCCGTACGCAACCACACAAACGAACCGTCCGTACGCAGTTCTGTGGCGGAACAAGAGAGGTGTCCTCATGGCAGATGTGATCATCGCGGGCGGTGGCCCGACCGGGCTGATGCTCGCCTGCGAGCTGCGGCTCGCGGGCGTGGACGTGCTGGTGCTCGAGAAGCTCGCGGCGCGCACCGGTGAGTCACGCGCCGGCGGCCTCCACGCCCGCAGCGTGGAGCTCCTCGACCAGCGCGGGCTCGTCGACCGCTTCCTCGCGGAGGGCACCGCGCTGCCGCTCGCGCACTTCGCCTTCATGCACCTGGACCTCGACGACTTCCCGACGAGGCACCCGTACGCGATCGCCATCCACCAGTCCCGGATCGAGCAGCTCCTGGAGGACAGGGCGATCGAGCTGGGGGTACGGCTCCGCCGGCCCGCCGCGGTGACCGGTCTGCGCCAGGACGAGACCGGCGTCGAGGTGGAGATCACCGGGGAGCAGGGGACCGAGCTGCTGCGCGCCGACTACCTGGTCGGCTGCGACGGCGGTCGCAGCACCGTGCGCAAGCTGACCGGCATCGCCTTCCCCGGCACGGAGGCCACGCTGACCGCGCTGCTGGGCGACGTCGAACTCACCGATCCCCCGGCCGAGGTCGTCTTCGGCCCCGAGGGCCGTCGGGAGAACGGGTTCTACATGAACTTCCACTCCGAGTACCCCGGCATGTACCGGATCATCACCGTGGAGTTCGACAAGGTCACCGACCGGGACGAGCCGGTGACCGTGGAGACGCTCAGCGAGGCCTGCGCCAAGATCGCCGGTACCGACTTCGGCATGCACAGCGCCCGTCGGCTCGACCGGTTCAGCGACGCCTGCCGACTGGTCGACAGGTACCGCGACCGGCGGGTCCTGCTCGCCGGGGACGCGGCGCACGTCCACTTCCCCTCCAGCGGACAGGGGCTGAACCTGGGGCTCCAGGACGCCGTCAACCTGGGCTGGAAGCTCGCCGCGGTCGTCCGCGGGCAGGCCCCCGACGAGCTGCTCGACAGCTACCACGACGAGCGGCACCCGGCCACGACGCGCATGCTCGACAACATCCGGGCGCAGACCGCCCTCTGGCCCGCGGGCCCCCACGCCGACGCGCTCCGCGGGGTGTTCGCCGACCTCGTCGAGTCCGAGGACGGCAACCGGTACCTGGGCGGTGTCATCAGCCAGCTCGACGCCTACTACCCGGTGGACGGCGGGCACCCGGCCCTCGGCCGCCGGATGACCGACCTCGACATCAAGTCCCCCTCCGGGCAGACACGGATCTACGAGCTGCTGCACGCCGCACGGCCCGTGCTCCTGGACTTCACCGGCCGGCCCCACCTGCGTACGGTCCTCGACGGCTGGACGGACCGGGTGGACCTCGTCGAGGCGGAGCCCCAGGACGACCACTGGGCGTTCCCGGTGATCGGAGACCTACCGGCCGCCGCGGCCGTGCTGATCCGACCCGACGGGCACGTCGCCTGGGTCGCGGCCACCGCCGCGGACGGCGCCGGCACGGCCACGCCGGAGAGCGACACCGCGGGTCTCGTCCCCGCGCTCACCCGGTGGTTCGGCCCGGCCGCGGCCCACCGGGAACTGGACGCGGCCTGAAAGGCCGCATATTCGAAGAACGCGATTCCCGGTATCAGACGGCCGATATCGCCCCATGTGAATTGGAGAAGCACGTGTCCGTGGACGAACCGACAACCGAAGTGGCGCGGAACCCGGAAGACGGCGATTTCGGCGGCTCCACCGCCATCGCCGACACCTCCTCCGGTTATGCCGCGCTGCAGCGGCTCGGAGACCTGGTGACCCCCATGGCGCTGAGGGTCGCCGCGAGTCTGCGGCTCGTCGACCACCTGCGGAGCGGTGTGCACGACGTCGCCGGGCTCGCGAAGGCGACCGGCTCCCACCAGGACACCCTGCGGCGGCTGCTCCGGCACCTGGTCGCCGTCGACGTCCTGACGGAGACGGGCCCCGACCACTACGAGCCGACCGCCATCGGCGAGTTGCTCGCCCACGGCCACCCCGCCTCCCAGGTCGGATGGCTGGACCCGGGCCACATGGTGGGGCGGGCGGACCTCGCGCTCGTCCACCTCTTCGAAGCGGTCCGCGACGGCGGCGCCGTCCACCGGCGGATGTACGGGAAGGACTTCTGGGACGAGGTCTCGGACGACGCCTCCCTCGGCGCCACCTTCTACGACCTGATGGCGCAGGGCCAGCGGACCGTCTTCGCCCAGGTGGTGGCGGAGCACGACTGGACCGGGGTGCGGCACCTCCTCGACGTGGGCGGCGCCGACGGCGACCTGCTCGCCACCCTGCTGGCCGAGCAGCCCGGTATCGGCGCCTCCCTCCTCGAACTCCCCGGCCCGGCGGCCCGGGCGCGCGGGAAGTTCGAGGAGGCCGGGCTCGCCGACAGGGTCGAGGTGTTCGACGGCAGCTTCTTCGACCCGCTGCCGGTGAAGGCCGACCGGATTGCGCTGTCGTTCGTCCTGCACAACTGGTCGGACGAGGACGCCGTACGGATCCTGCGGCGCTGCGCGGACGCGCTGGAACCGGGCGGTTCCGTGCTGCTCGTCGAGTGCGCCGACCAGACGCCCTCCGCGCCGGACCCGGGCTTCACGAGCGCCGACCTCCGCATGCTCGTCTACTTCGGCGGGCGCGAGCGCACCCAGGGCCAGTGGCAGGAACTCGCGGCGGCGGCGGGCATGGACATCGCCTCGGTATCGCCTGCCCTCGCCTACGGCGCACGCGTGCTCACCCTCGTGAAATCCACCGCCCGTTAATTCGACGTAAAACTTGATGTCTGGCCGAATGTGAGCGGTAGTCCACTCTCAGGTTTGACATGAAAAATGACCGGGTGACAGGGTGTCGACTCTGCTAACCGTGCTAAATCGGGCGGCATATCGAGTCGCGTATCGAGCCGCAAATCGAGCCGCAAATCGAGTCGCATAACGAGTCGTATATTAAGGAGTCACTCTGTGACATCACCTCACGGACGCGCCGCCCTGTCGATCGGGGAGCTCACCGATGAGCGGTACGGTCAGGTCATCGGCCCCGACCACGCCGAGTACGAGACGGCACGCACCGTGTACGCGGGTGACGTCGACCGCAGCCCCGCCGTCATCCTGCGCCCGGGCAACGCCGCGCAGGTGGCGAGCGTCATCGCGTTGGCGCGGGAGACCGGGCTCGAACTGGCCGTCCGCGGCGGTGGACACAGCGGCGCCGGGCACGGTGTCTGCGAGGGCGGCATCGTCCTGGACCTGACCCGTATGCGCGCCCTCGAGATCGACGTCGAAGCCCGTACGGCCTGGGCCGAGGCCGGGGTCTCCGCGGGCGAGTACACCGAGGCCGCCGCCGAGCACGGGCTCGCGACCGGCTTCGGCGACAACAGCCTCGTCGGGGTCGCCGGCATCACCCTGGGCGGCGGCATCGGCTTCCTGTCCCGCAAGCACGGCATGACCATCGACGACCTGTTGGCCGCGGAGATCGTCACGGCCGACGGCGAACTGCTGTCGGTGGACGAGCACCACCACCCCGACCTGTTCTGGGCGATCCGCGGCGGCGGCGGCAACTTCGGGGTGGCGACCCGCCTCAAGCTCCGGTTGCACGAACTCGACGGCGTGTACGGCGGGATCATGGTCACCCCCGTGACCCCCGAGATCCTTGAGGCCTTCGTCGCCGAGGCCGAGGCCGCCCCCGAGGAACTCACCACGATCGTCAACGTGTGGACGGCGCCGCCGTTCCCGTTCGTGCCCGAGGAGTACCACGGCAAGCCGATCATCCTGGCGGTGCTGTGCTACGCCGGTCCCGCCGAGGCGGGCGAGAAGGTCATCGACCGGTTCCGGGCGATCGTCCCTCCGCTGGCCGACATGGTGCGGGCCATCCCCTACCCCGGGATGTTCGGCCCGGCGGACCCCTCGCAGCGCCCCATCTCGGCCGCGCGCAACCTGTTCATCGACCGGGTCGACCGCGCGACCGCCGAGACCATCGTGGAGCGCGTCAGCGGGTCGAGCGCCCTGGTCGCCGGGGCGCAGTTGCGGGTGCTCGGCGGGGCCATCGCACGGGTCCCGTCCGACGCCACGGCCTTCGCGCACCGGCAGAGCAAAATCATGGCCCACCTGACAGCCGTCTACGCGGACCTGGCCGACGCCGGCCTGCATGAGGTCTGGGTCGAGGAGTTCATGGCCGCCGTCCGGCAGTCCGACTCCGGTTCGTACGCCAACTTCGTGGTGAACGCCGGGCCGGAGGACGTCCGGGAGGCGCTCTACCCCGGGGCCACCGGCGAACGGCTCGCCCAGATCAAGGCGAAGTACGACCCCGCCAACCTGTTCCGCTCCAACCACAACATCCTGCCCGCGACGCAGTGAGAGCAGCTCGCAGGTGACGCCCGGGGCGAAGCTCCGGACCGTTCGGAAGGGGACGCCGTTCTCGGCGTCCCCTTTCTGCTGTGCTCCGCCGCGCGGGACCCCACTTCCTTGGAGGACAGTTCATGACCCAGGAACCGACGATGACCTCGCCGGGCAGAGCGGCGGACGGACGCAGACGGGCGGTGGCCCCGCAGAAGGGGGCTCCCCAGGAGGGGGCGCCCCAGAAGGGGGCGCCGGCCGCTCCCGTCGGTCGTCCCAGGCTCGACTCGCTGACCGGGCTTCGCTTCTTCGCGGCGCTCGCGGTGTTCGTGACCCACTCCTCCTTCCTCCTCATCGGCTCCTCCAGCCTGATCTTCCCCACGTTCGCCGACCCGGGGGCCAACGCCGCCTTCATGTCCGCGGCCGGCCAGCTGGGCAGCGCCGGCGTGGGCTTCTTCTTCATCCTCAGCGGATTCGTCCTCACCTGGTCCGCCCGGTCCACCGACCGCACCGGCAGCTTCTACCGCCGCCGGTTCACCAAGATCGTGCCCCTGTACTACGTGACCGGTGCCGCGGCGGCGCTGCTGCTGTGGGAGCTGGGCGTCCGCTGGCAGGACCTGCTCGCCTACGCGAGCTTCACGCAGGTGTGGATACCGAACCCCGAGGTCAACTTCAGTGTCCTCACGCCGGGCTGGTCCCTCGCCGTGGAAGCCGTGTTCTACCTCGTCTTCCCCCTCGTCATCGGCAGGTTCCGCGGCCTCGGCCGACGCGCGGCCTGGACGGGGCTCGCGCTCTGCGTGGCCGCCGGCTTCCTCATCCCGGTCCTCGCGGTCAACCTGCCGGCGGGGACCGGTGGGCTCGTGGGCGCCCCCGACGCGGCCGGCTTCCAGACGTGGTTCGCCTATGTCTTCCCGCTCGGCCGCCTCAGCGACTTCTTCGCCGGGGTGTTCGCCGCGCTCCTGGTGACCTCCGGCCGCTTCCCCCGGGTGAGCCTGCCGTGGGTGCTCGTCTCGTTCGTGCCCTGCTACTACTGGGCGACCCAGAGCCCGTGGTTGTTCGGCCAGCGGGCGCCCCTGCTGATCTCCTGCGTGCTGCTCATCGTCGCCGCCGCGCAGCGGGACATCGCGGGGCGGACGTCGTTCCTGTCGTCGAGCACGATGGTGCTGCTCGGCAACGTGTCGTTCGCCTTCTACCTCTGCCATCACCTGGTGCTCTACACCCTCAACGTCAAGGTGATGCACGGCCCGTTCGGCTCCGTGGCCATGGTGGCCGCCTACATCACGACGGCCCTGCTCGTCTCCCTCGCCGTGGCCTGGCTGCTGCACCGGTACGTGGAGATGCCGATCGTCCGGCGCTTCAGCACGGCCAAGGGGAACCGATGACGGCCCGCGGGGAGGTCACGGCATGAGGCCCGACGCCCGTCCGGCGGCCGGGCTCTCGGTCGTCGTCCTCGGCGGCACGGGATTCCTGGGCCGCCACCTCACCGAGGGCTTCACGGCCCTGGGAGCACACGTCCACCCGGCGTCCCGCACAGGCGGATACGGCTCCGCCCAGGGCCGTACGGCCGTACGCCTCGATCTGCTCGCGGCGGCCCCGGAGGAGATCGCCGGGCTCCTCGACTCGACCGGCGCCGAGGTCGTCGTCAACGCGGCCGGGCGGGCCTGGCGGGCGGACGAGGAGCAGATGGCCGCGGGCAACGCCGACCTGGTCGAGCGCCTCGTCACGGCGCTCGCCGGGCGGCCCGGCCCTCCGGTACGGCTCGTCCAGCTCGGCAGCGTCCACGAGTACGGCGCCGGGGCGCTGGGCGCCGCCACCGGCGAGGACCACCCGCCGGACCCGGTCACCCCGTACGGACGCACCAAGCTCCAGGGCACCCGGGCCGTCCTGCGCGGCGCGTCCGACCGGGGCGTCGACGGCGTGGTGCTCCGGCTCGCCAACGTCATCGGCGCCGGGGTGCCGGAGGGCAGCCTCTTCGGCCGGGTCGCCGCCCACCTCGGGGAGGCCGCCCGCGCCGTCGAGCGCGGCGAGAAGCCCGCCGAGCTGCGGCTCCCGCCGCTGCGCGCGGCCCGCGACCTGGTGGACGCCGGCGACACCGTGGCCGCGGTGCTCGCCGCCGCCACGGCACCGGCGGCCGCCGTCACCGGCCGCGTGATCAACATCGGCCGCGGCGAGGCGGTACCGATGGGGGAGCTGATCCACCGGATGGTGACGCTCAGCGGTGTCGGGGTCCCGGTCGTCGAGGACGCCGAAGGACCGCCCTCGCGCACCGACGTCGCCTGGCAGCGGCTGGACGTCGGGCGCGCCGAGCGGCTCCTCGGCTGGCGCCCCCGCCGGTCCCTCGACGACTCCCTGCGCGAGGTGCTCGCGCCCGTACTTCCGCCGGGGCACCCCCTGCCCGGCACCACGACCTACGCAGCTGACATGGAAGAGGAATCACCGTGAGCGACCGCAAGGAACAGGTACTCGAGGAAGTCCGCAAGTACCACCAGGAGGTCTCCCCGCAGCGGGAGTTCGTCCCCGGTACGACGGAGATCTGGCCGTCCGGCGCGGTCCTCGACGAGTCGGACCGTACGGCCCTGGTGGAGGCCGCGCTCGAGATGCGCATCGCCGCCGGGCGCAGCTCCCGCAAGTTCGAGTCGGGGTTCGCCCGGCGGATGAAGCGCCGCAAGGCCCACCTCACCAACTCCGGTTCGTCGGCGAACCTGCTCGCCGTGTCGGCGCTCACCTCGCACGTCCTGGAGGACCGGCGGCTGCGGCCGGGCGACGAGGTGATCACCGTCGCGGCGGGCTTCCCGACCACCGTCAACCCGATCCTGCAGAACGGTCTCGTCCCGGTCTTCGTGGACGTGGACCTCACCACCTGCAACGCCACGGCCGACCGGGTGGCGGCGGCGATCGGCCCGAAGACCCGGGCCATCATCATCGCGCACGCCCTCGGCAACCCGTTCCCCGTCACCGAGATCGCCCAACTCGCCGAGGAACACGACCTGTTCCTGATCGAGGACAACTGCGACGCCGTGGGTTCGCTGTACGACGGGAAGCTCACCGGCACCTTCGGTGACATGACCACCGTCAGCTTCTATCCGGCGCACCACCTCACCATGGGCGAGGGCGGCTGCGTCCTGACCTCGAACCTGGGCCTGGCCCGGATCGTGGAGTCGCTGCGGGACTGGGGCCGGGACTGCTGGTGCGAGCCCGGCGAGAACGACAAGTGCCTCAAGCGCTTCCAGTACCAGATGGGCACCCTGCCCGCCGGGTACGACCACAAGTACATCTTCAGCCACGTCGGATACAACCTGAAGGCGACCGACATCCAGGCGGCCCTCGGGCTGACCCAACTGGCCAAGCTGGACGACTTCATCGACGCCAGGAAGCGCAACTGGCGGCGGCTGCGGGACGGTCTGGACGGCGTGCCCGGCCTGCTGCTCCCGGAGGCCACCCCCCGCTCCGACCCGAGCTGGTTCGGCTTCGTGCTCACGGTGGACCCGGAGGCGTCGTACACCCGCGCCGAGCTCGTGGCCTTCCTGGAGGACCGGAAGATCGGCACCCGCCGGTTGTTCGCGGGCAATCTGACCCGGCACCCGGCCTACATCGACCAGCCGCACCGGGTCGTCGGCGAGCTGACGAACAGCGACATCATCACCGAGCACACCTTCTGGATCGGGGTCTACCCGGGGCTCACCGACGAGATGCTGGACTACGTCATCTCCTCGGTCAAGGAGTTCGTGGCCGCGCGCGGCTGAGCCGGCCGACCGAGGGCCGGCACGAGAAGAGGACGCCCGGCGACCCGGGGTCTACGTGCCGGCCCCGGAAGTCGAAGGCGAATCAGGCGAGTCCGAGACGGAAACCCACACCGCGCACCGTGGTGATCCACTGGCTGCAGCCGAGTTTGCCGCGCAGGCTGCTGATGTGGGTATCGATGGTCCGGCCGGGTTTCGACCTGGGGTCGCTCCACACCTGGGCCATGATCTGTCTGCGCGAGAAGACGTTCCCCGGCCGTGAGGCGAGCAGATAAAGTAAATCGAATTCCTTACGGGTGACCTCGATGCGACGGCCGTCCATAAGGATTTCCCGGGCCCGGTGGTCGATGCGCAGAGAGCCGACCGAGATGACGTCGTCGGGGACGGAAGGCTGAAGCCGGACCCGGCGCATCACCGCTTCTATCCGGGCGATCAATTCGGCCAGTCCGCACGGCTTGACGACATAGTCGTCGGCCCCCGCGCGCAGGCTGAGAACCCGGTCGAGCTCCGTGTCGCGGGCGGTGACGACGATGATCGCGACATCGCAGACGGCCCGGATGCTGCGGCACAGTTCCACCCCGTCCCGGTCCGGAAGGTCCAGGTCGACGAGGATCAGGTCGGCTTTCCTGCAGTGCCGGAGGGCCTCGGCGCCGGTCCGGACGTGCTCCGTCCTGAACCCGTGCCGACGCAGTTCCGGAACGAGCAGGCCGGCGTCCTGGGTGCTGCTGTCCGCGGCGAGTACGCGAAGGGCCTCGCGGTCCGTCCGCTCCGTCGGTCGCGTGGGCGCGTATGTCATACCGGGACAGCCTCCACTTTCATCCGGATAAACGGAGTTCGAGCAAGTCCGAAGAGTGAACGAGATTGATCGACCGGTATCTCTTGTTCACTCGAAAAGCAGTCTACACGCGTCAGGTTCAGGCCTGGCAAGGATAATCTGTGTATTTCCGCCACCGATCCTTTCCGGCCATTTGTAGAGGGACGGCCCTGCCGTGCGAGGTGGCGAAAAGAAGACGTTTTCGTGAAGGAGTGGTCACAGGCGGCCCCTCCGTCCCGCGTATCCTCTACCGCTGGGTAATGCGGCAGAGGGATCGCGGAGGTACACAGGTGGAGTTCCGGCTGCTCGGCTCCGTCGCGCTCGTGACGGAGAACGGGGACGTAGCCTTGGGGCCCGCCAAGCGGTCCAGCCTGCTCGCCGTACTGCTGCTGCGGCCCAACAGCGCGGTGAACGTAGGGCAGTTGATCGACGCCCTCTGGGAGGAGGAGCCGCCCACCCACGCCAAGACCGTGCTCCAGGGACACGTCTCGCGGCTGCGGGCGCTGCTCGCCGAACACGGCGCCGAGGCGTACGGGGTCGAGCTGGCCACCCAGGGCTCCGCGTACGTGCTGCGCATGCCCGAATCGCTGGTCGACGCGCACCGGTTCGAGGAACTCGTGGGGCTCGCCGGCGTCCAGCGGCAGCCCGCCGACGCCGTACGGATGCTGCGCGAGGCACTGGCGTACTGGCAGGGTCCCGCCCTCACCGGAACCGTGCACAGCCGCCCCCTCGAAGCGGCGGCCGGCGGCCTCGAGGAGCTGAGGCTCTCCTCGGTGGAGGCGCTGGCGGAGGCGTACGGGAAACTCGGCGAGCACGGCCGGGCCGCCGCCGTCCTCCGCACCGAGGCCGTCGCGCACCCGCTGCGGGAGTCCCTCGCGGCCGCGCTGATGCTGGCCCTCGGCCGCTCCGGGCGCCAGTCGGACGCGATCGACTGGTACCACCGCACCCGGCGGCTGCTCGCCGAGGAACTCGGCGTCGACCCCGGCGAGACGCTCAGCGAGGCGTACGCGACCCTCCTGCGCTCCGCCGGGCCCGTCTCCGCGCCCCGGCCCGTCGTCCCGACCGCGGCCCCGGCGCCGGAGGGACTGCCCCGGGCGCCGCGCGGATTCACCGGGCGCGGGACCGAAATTGCCGCGCTCGACCGGGTGGCACTGCGCGGGGAGGGCCCCGTCTGTCTCGTCACCGGACCGGCCGGCGTCGGCAAGACGGCCTTCGCCGTGCACTGGGCGTACGAGCGGCGCGCCGACTTCCCCGACGGGCGGCTCTTCGCCGACCTGCGCGGTTTCAGCGACACCCCGGCGCCCGAGACCGCCGCCGTCCTGCGCGAGTTCCTGCTCGCGCTCGGCGTGCCGCCGCAGCGGATCCCGGAGGCCGTCGAGGCGCGCGGCGCGCTGTTCCGCAACCTCACCGGCGCCCGCCGGCTGCTCGTCGTCCTCGACAACGCCCGCTCGTCCGAGCAGGTCAGGCCCCTGCTCCCGGGCGGCGACCACTGCGCGACGCTCGTCACCAGCCGCGACCGGCTCGGCGGCCTCATCGCCTCCGACGCGGCCCTGCCCGTACCGCTCGGGCATCTTCCCCCGGCCGACGCGGCGGCCCTGCTCACCACCGTCCTCGGTGAGACGCGGGTCGCCGCGGAACCGGCCGCCGCCGCACGGCTCGCCGGGCTCTGCGACGGCCTGCCGCTCGCCCTGCGCGTCACGGCGGCCCGGCTGGCCGAGCGCCCGCAGTGGACGCTCGACGCGATGGTCGGCGAACTCGCCGACGAGCAGAGCAGGTTGATGCTCCTCGACGTCGAGGACCGGGGCGTCTCCGCCGCGCTGCGTCTCACCGTGCAGCAGCTGCCCGAGTCCGCCACCCGGCTGTTCCGCGCGATCGGCCTGCACACCGGCTCCGACCTGGACCGGTTCGCGGCGGCCGCGCTCGCCGGGACGTCTCCCGCGCCGGCCTCCGCCGACCTGGACCGGCTCGCTGCCGCCCATCTGCTCACCGAGTCCGTCCCCGGCCGCTGGACGCCGCACGACCTGGTGCGTCTCTACGCCCGCCACCTCGCCCCGCAGGCCGACCCCGAGGGCCTGCCCCGCCTCCTCGACCACTACCTGTACACGGGGCTCGCGGCCGACGCCGCCGCCGAGCCGGGCTCCCAGCCCTGCTACTCGCTGCCCGCCGACGCCCGGCGGCCCGCCGCGACGCGGGAGTTCGAGGACCGGACGGCGGCCCTCGACTGGTACGTCGCGGAACGCTCCGCCCTGGAGGGCGCGGTCGCCGCGGCGGCGGCCCTCGGCCTGCACGACCGGGCCTGGCGGCTCGCCCTGGTGCAGTGGCCGCTGATGCTCATGCGGATCGGGGACGGCTGGACGCCGCTCCTGGAGGCCGGTCTCGCCTCCGCCGAGTACGTGGGCGATCTCGACGCGCAGTCGCGGACGCGGGCACTGCTCGGCTGGATCCTCCACGAGGAGGGCCGGAACGCCGAGGCGCTCGTCCACCTGGAGAAGGCGCCGGGACTGGCCGCCCGGGCGGGCGACATGATCAGCGAGGCGATCGCCTACATCAACTACGCCTCGGTCCTCGACGCCACCGGGGAGCACGAGCGCGCCGGACTGCTCATGGTGCACGCCGTCTCGCTCGCCGACCTCACGAACCATCCCTCCACCCAGGCGCTCACCCTCCAGCACCTGGCGGGGCACTGCCTGAAGGCGGAGGACTACGAGGCGGCGCTCGCCCACACCCTTCGCGCCGGGGAACTCGTCGCACCCGACGCGGTGGTCGTGCAGGCGCAGCTGCAGATCGTCCGGGGCGAGGCACTGGCCGGCATCGGCCGCCTCGAAGAGGCCGCCGACCAGCTGGAACGTGCGATCGTCGCCGCCGAGGCGGCCGGCTTCCCCGAGGGTTCGGCCCGGGCGGCGGCGGGTCTCTCGCGGCTGTCAGCGGGTCGTTAGCGGTACGCAAGCGGGACGACAGCGCGGGGCGGGAGTCTGGTTGCAGCACGGAGAACGTGCAGCGACCGACCGCACTTCACGGGGAGAACCACCATGCGCATCAACACGTCCGCCGTCCTGGCCGCCACCGCCGTCGCCGCCCTCTCGCTGGGTCTGACCGCGTGCGGGGGTGGCAGCGACACCGGAGCCAAGGACATGGGCGGCCAGACCTCGTCGCAGTCCGCCGGTACCGCCGGCAACGGCACCGCGGACCAGACGGCGGCGAAGGGCGGTTCGGGCTCCACCGGCGGCTCCACCGGCGCCACCACCGCGGGCTCCACCACCGGCGGCAGCGGCACGTCCGCGTCCACGTCCGGGAAGGCGACCGGCGACGGCTCGGGCAAGACCTCCGCGGAGGCGCTCGCCTGCGCCCGCGGCGACATCAAGGTCACCGCGGCCAAGGCGGACGAGGTCCCGACCGAGCACATCGTCCTCACCGCCACCAACGTCTCCGGCCGCTCCTGCACCCTCCTGGAGTACCCGCTCCTCGCCTTCGGCCCGGTCCAGACCGCCAAGGACATCCCGGCCGTCGCGAAGAGCAAGCCGGCCGCCCCGGTCGTCCTGAAGCCCGGCGCGCCCGCGTACGCGAACGTGCGGGTCGTGCTCGGCGGCGTCGACGAGGACAACAAGGTCGTCAAGGAGTTCAACGTGAACCTCTTCGCCGCCGACGGCCCCGCCGAGGGCAGCATCGTCGTGAAGGCACCCGCCGGCGGCCTGGCCGTCAACGAGGCCGCGGCGAAGACGGGCTACTGGACGCACGAGCTCCGCAACGGCGCCGACGACTTCTGAGCCGGCCCGGCCACGACAGGCCGCCCCGCCCCGCGTTCAGGCCGCAAGGCCCGTCTTCGCCCCCGCCCCGCACAGCGGCACCACCGTGAGGCCGGGGCTGGGCGGGGCCGCCCGGACCGCCGCCCAGCAGGCCACGCCGGTGGACTCGACGAAGAGCCCGCGCCGGGCCAGGTCCCGCTGCGCCTCCCGGATCTGATCCTCGGTCACCGTCAGGAACGTACCGCCGGTCGCCCGTACCGCGCGCAGGATCTGGCGGGCGCGGGGCGGGGCCGGGATCGCGATGCCCTCGGCGAGGGTGGGGCGGCCGGGGATCGGCGCGCCGAGCTCCTCCGCGCCCGCGTGGAAGGCCGCGGCCAGCGGGGACACGGCCTCCGCCTGGACGGCGACCAGCGCGGGGCGGGTGTCGACGAGCCCGTGGTGGAGCAGCTCCTCGATGGCGAGGGCGGCGCCGAGGAGCAGGGTGCCGTTGCCGACGGGGACGACGATCGTCTCCGGGAGGCGGCCGCCGAGCTCCTCCCAGAGCTCGTACACGTAGGTCTTGGTGCCGTGCAGGAAGTACGGGTTGTATACGTGCGAGGCGTAGAAGGTGCCGGGCTCGTCCGCGGCCTCCCGCGCCGCGCGGGCCGTCGCCTCGCGGTCGCCCGCCACCTCGACGACCTCGGCCCCGTGCGCCCGGATCTGCTCCAGCTTCTTCGGGGACGTGCCCCGGGGTACGTACACGAGGCAGTCGAGCCCGGCCCGCGCCCCGTACGCGGCGACGGCCGTGCCCGCGTTCCCGCTGCTGTCGGCGACGACCCGGTCGGAGAGGCCGAACTCGGTGAGGTGGAGGGCGTGCGCGGCGAGCATCACCGCGCCCCGGTCCTTGAAGGACAGCGTCGGCATGAGGAAGTCGAGCTTGGCCGAGACCGACGCCGGCGCCCCCGCTTCGGCCTGCAGCAGGGGTACGAGCGGCGTGCGCCCCTCCCCGAGCGTCACCTCCGGCGCGTACCGCATCGGCGGCAGCGCCTCCTCGTAACGCCACAATGAATTTCCACGTGACGCGAGTGACGGGAGGGACACCGGCGCACTCGCGAATTCCAGGTCCCAGGGCCCTCGGCACTTCGGACAACACCAGGTGAGCGCGTCCGTAGGCGATTCGATCCGGCATCGGGGGCACACGTAGGCGGTCATGGCGACCAGCATGTCAGCTGTGTGGCGCGGTTGTTGCGGGGGTTGCACGGCTCTTGTGCGATTCCTATGGATCCGCCAATCTTTCGCTCGGCAGCCCCGCTTGTTCGAGACGGCGCGAAGCTGACGTCGTCTTGTCATGCACCTGCTGTATCCCCACTGCAGCGCACCGCCACATCAGGAGGACCCCCCACATGTCAGTGATGCGTGACTCACGCCGCCGAGTCGCCACCGCCGCGGCCATAGCCGTCGCCGCCGTCGCCCTCGGCTCCCTCTCCACCCTCCCCGCCGTCGCCTCGCCGGCGGCCCCGGAGGGCGTCATCGAGAACGCAGGAGCCGAAGGCACCATCGCGGGCAGCTACATCGTCACCCTCGAGGAGTCGGCCCAGGCCGAGACCGCGGAGGGCCGCGCGGTCGCCGCCGAGTACGGCGCGAAGATCAAGAAGACGTACACCGCGGCGCTCAACGGCTACAACGTCGAGCTCTCCGAGGCGCAGGCGAAGAAGCTCGCCGCCGACCCCGCGGTCAAGTCCGTCGTGCAGAACCGCGTCTTCAAGATCAACGGCACCCAGCCCTCCCCGCCGTCCTGGGGCCTGGACCGGATCGACCAGCGGGGCCTCCCGCTGAACCAGAGCTACACCTACCCGGACACCGCGGGCCAGGGCGTCACGGCGTACATCATCGACACCGGTGTACGGATCTCCCACAGCGACTTCGGCGGCCGCGCCTTCAACGGCTTCGACGCCGTCGACAACGACAACGTCGCCCAGGACGGCAACGGCCACGGCACCCACGTCGCCGGCACCGTCGCGGGCACCGCCCACGGCGTCGCCAAGAAGGCCAAGATCGTCGGCGTCCGCGTGCTCGACAACAACGGCTCCGGCACCACCGCCGGCGTCGTCGCCGGCATCGACTGGGTGACCCGGAACGCCGTCAAGCCGGCCGTCGCCAACATGAGCCTCGGCGGAGGCGTCGACTCCACCCTCGACACCGCCGTCCGCAACTCGATCGCGTCCGGTGTCACGTACGCCGTCGCCGCCGGCAACAGCAACGCCAACGCGTCGAACTACTCCCCGGCCCGCGTGTCCGAGGCGCTCACGGTCGGCTCCACGACCAGCACCGACGCCCGCTCCAGCTTCTCGAACTACGGCGCCGTCGTGGACATCTTCGCCCCGGGCTCGTCCATCACCTCGGCGTGGAACACCGGCGACACCGCCACCAACTCGATCTCCGGCACGTCGATGGCGGCCCCGCACGTCGCCGGCGCGGCCGCGCTGTACCTCGGGAACAACCCGACCGCCACCCCCGCCCAGGTGGGCACCGCGCTGGTGAACGCCGCCACGCCGAACGTGGTGACCAACCCGGGCACCGGCTCCCCGAACCGCCTCCTGTACGTCGGTGACGGCGGCACCACCCCGCCGCCCGGCAAGAAGTTCGAGAACACCGCCGACTACGCCATCGCCGACAACGCGACCGTCGAGTCCCCGGTCACCGTCAGCGGCGTCACCGGCAACGCCCCCTCCGCCCTCCAGGTGCCGGTGAACATCGTCCACACCTACATCGGTGACCTCCAGGTCCAGCTGATCGCCCCCGACGGCTCGGCGTACACCCTGAAGGCCTTCGGTACCGGTGGCAGCGCGGACAACATCAACACCACGTACACGGTGAACGCCTCCTCGGAGGTCGCCAACGGCACGTGGAAGCTGCGGGTCACGGACAACGCGAACGCCGACACCGGCAAGATCGACACCTGGGCCCTGCAGTTCTGAGGTCCTGGCTCGAAGCTCGCCGAACCTGTCTGAACTCCGCTGAACTCCGCTGAACCTCGCGGGACGCGGATGAGGGGCGGTCGCCTACGGGCGGCCGCCCCTTCCGTCCGTCGGCCCCGCCTGTCCGGCCCGCCGCCCCTCCACGTACGATGCGCGACCGATCGTTTGTTCGCGTCGCCGCCCGCAACAGGAGCCCGTACCCGTGGAGCCGACCCAGCCGCCCCCGCCGCCCCCCTCACCCCAGGGAGGCCCGCAGCAGGGGGGATGGCCCGCCCCGGGCCCGTACACCTCCCCCGGGATGCCGTACGCGCCCGGCCCCTACTCCGGGGGGCCCGGAGCGCCCGGAGCCGCCCCGTACGGTCTGCCGCCCCGGCGCACCACCAACGGATTCGCCGTCGCCTCCCTCATCGCCGGCATCGTCTGCTGCCTGCCGCCCCTCGGCCTGATCCTCGGCCTCGTCGCCCTCCCGCAGATCAGGAAGCGGGACCAGGCGGGCAAGGGCCTCGCGGTCTCCGGCATCGTGCTCTCCGCCGTCAGCAGTCTGCTGCTCGTGATCGGCCTCGCCACCGGAGGCGTCGGTTCGGCCTGGAGCAGCTTCAAGGAGGGCTTCGAGGAGGGCATGGACGAGGCCTCCCGCTCGAAGTCGCCCTTCTCGCTGCGGACCGGGCAGTGCTTCGGCGACGACGGCAAGCTGGAGGAGGAGTACGCCGACGAGGTCACGATCGTCGACTGCGAGCGCCCGCACGACGGCGAGGTCACCGGCGGTTTCAAACTCACCGGCATCGACAAGTGGCCCGGCGAGGACGCGATCGAGAAGATCGCGGAGCAGCGCTGCGAGACGATCAACGCCGACTACGCCCTGGACACCTGGGCCGTGCCGCAGCACTTCGGGCTCTACTTCTACCTGCCGAGCAGGGAGAGCTGGCGCCTCGGCGACCGGACGGTGACCTGCGCGTACGCCACCGAGAAGAAACCCTTCAGCGGCTCGGTGCGCTCCGACGCGACCACTCTCACCCTCGACCAGGAGCACTTCCTGAGGACCGTCAACCCGATCGAGACGGTCACCCAGCGGGAGCCGGAGGACGACCCGGACGAGGACTTCGCCGGCAACAAGGCGTGGTCGGGGGAGATGCTCGCGGCGATCGACGAGGCGCGGGCGGACCTCGGGGACCACTCCTGGAGCGGCCTGCCCAAGGCCCCGGTCGAGAAGCTCCGCACGGAGCTCGGCGCGGCCTCGAAGCTGTGGCGCGAGCTGGCGACGGCGGCCGACGCGGACGCCTACTGGGAGGCGTACGACACGGCCTGGGAGGCGCTGCCCGACACCGCGGCCGCGCGAACCGCACTCGGCCTGACGGACACCCTCCCGGAGGGCGAGGGGACTTCGGCCTGAGGGGCGGGCTGCGGGGTGTGTACGCGAGCGGGGCCGGGGCTCCCTCGGGAGGCCCGGCCCCGTCGTCTGCGGACCGGAGCGGTGGCCGGGGGAGCGGCGGCCCGTGACCGACCGCCGCTCCCGGCGGCGCACCGCGCGCGGCGTGCCCGGCCCGCGGTTCAGGGGCCCCGGCCGCCGCGCGGGCGGCCGGGGCGGGGGCGTCAGCGCCGGGTCAGGCCCCGGTCGATCGCGGTGATCAGCTCACCGTCCGGGGTGTCCCCGTCGAGCGACCAGACCATCGCGCCGCCGAGTCCGCGGTGCCGGACGTAGGAGGCCTTGGTGCGCAGCACGGTCGGGTCGTCGTAGGTCCACAGGGTGGTGCCGTCGAAGAGCCAGGCGTGGCCGTTCCCGTGTGCCCGGTACAGCTTGTACGTCCCCGATTCCGCCAGCTTCTTCAGGTGCTTGTAGTCCTCGGAGCCGGCCGCCCAGGTCGCGGGTGCGGGACCGGCCGCGGGCTGCCCGAGGCCGTCGCCGCCACCGGTGACACCGGTCCAGCCCTGGCCGTAGAACGGCATGCCCACCACGAGCTTGTGGGCGGGCGCCCCGCGCCGCAGCCAGTCCCTGACGGTCTGGTCGACGCTGAAGTCGTTCTTGGCGAAGAGCGCGGACTGCTGTGCGGTGGTCTTCTCGCCGGAGACGTGGAAGTCGTAACCCTGGAGGTTCACGAAGTCGAAGTCCCGCATGATCTTGGGGACTTCGAAGCCCGCGTCGATCTTGGCGGGCGCGGTGGGCACGTACGCGCTGAGTTCGAAGTGCTTGCGCTTCGGCAGCGAGCGCCCGTACGCGTCGAGCTGGGTGCGGAACTCCCTCACCAGCTTGGTGAAGTTGGGCTTGTCCTCGGGGCGGATGACGTTCCCGGGGGCGCCCTCCGAACCCGGCCACTCCCAGTCCAGGTCGACGCCGTCGAAGACTCCGGCGGCCGCTCCGGCGCCGCCCCGGGCGCCGTCGACGGGGAGGTCGCCCTTGATGTACGTGTCGACGCAGGAGGCGACGAGCGCCTTGCGGCCGGCCTCCGTGCGCACCGCGTCGGAGAAGTGCGCGGAACCGCTCCAGCCGCCCAGCGAGATCATGACCTTGAGGCCGGGGTTCTTCGCCTTGAGCTCGCGCAGTTCGTTGAAGTTCCCGGCCAGCCGCTGGTCGGCGGTGTCGCCGACCCCGTCCACGGAGGTCGCGGCGTCGACGGGGCGTACGTAGTCGGCCCAGGGGTCGGAGCCGGGGGCGTTGCCCATGAGGCACTTGCCGTCCGGGCCGATCACACCGAAGGCGTAGTTGACGTGGCTGAGCTTGGCGGCCGTGCCGCTCGTCTCCAGGTCCTTGACCTGGAAGTTCCGTCCGTAGATGCCCCATTGGGTGAAGTAGCCGATGCGCTTCAGCTCGGGCTTGTGCCCGGAGGGCTGGTGCGCGCCGGCGGTGGGGGCCAGGGTGGCGAGGAGGCCGAGAGTGGCCGCGGCGGCCGCACCGAAGGTCAGCTTGGTCATGGCTCTGGGACGCATGGGCTCGTTCCTGTGCGAGGCGGGATGGCGCGTGCGGGAGGGAGCGTGCGGTGGGGAGCGTGCGGGGCGTGCAGGGCGTGCAGGCAGGAACGTATTGGTCTGGACCAATGCGGGTCAAGGGGTTCGACGCCATCTCGTCGAGGTGACCGCCGGTAGCAAGGTTTGCCGAGGGTCTGTCATCACTTCGAGTGAAACTTTGGCCCATGCTTGCGGATGGCGACCGTCGGTTGTCAGGCTGTAGCTGTCAGTCAACCTGAGGGGAGTGTCCCAGTGACGTTCGGTGAGCAGCCCGCCTATCTGCGCGTGGCGAGCGATCTGAGGGAGAAGATCGCCAACGGCTCGCTTCCGCCGCATACCCGTCTCCCCTCGCAGGCACGCATCCGCGAGGAGTACGGGGTGTCGGACACCGTCGCGCTGGAGGCCCGCAAGGTACTCATGGCCGAGGGGCTCGTGGAGGGCCGCTCGGGCTCGGGCACGTATGTACGGGAGCGTCCGGTGCCGCGCCCGATCGCCCGCTCCGGCTACCGCCCCGCGTCCGGCGCGAGCCCCTTCCGCCAGGAGCAGGCGGCCGAGGGCGCCCGGGGCACCTGGGAGTCCGGGAGCGAGCAGGAACCGGCGAGCGCCGAGGTGGCCGAGCGGCTCGGGATCGAGCCGGGGGAGCGCGTGATGCGCACGCGGTACGTGTACCGGGACGGCGGTGAGCCCATGATGGTCGCCACCTCCTGGGAGCCGCTCGCCGTCACCGGCCGGACGCCGGTGATGCTGCCCGAGGAGGGCCCGCTGGGCGGCTGCGGAGTCGTCGAGCGGATGGCGGCCATCGAGGTGGTCGTGGACAACGTGGTGGAGGAGGTCGGGGCCCGGCCGGGCCTCGCCGAGGAACTCCTGGCGCTCGGCGGGGTGCCCGGCCACGTGGTGATGGTCGTGGAGCGGACGTACTACGCCTCGGGGCGGGCCGTCGAGACCGCGGACGTCGTCGTCCCCGCCGACCGCTACCGCCTCTCGTACCACCTGCCGGTCCGCTGAACGCCCGGCGCCAGCCACCCGTTCGGCGGCCGACTGCCACCAACTGACGGGCCGCCACCTCCCCAGCCCACGCGGCAGCCGCGCCCGTGCCTGTGCCCGCGCCAGCGCCTCGCGGCCCGGTGGCGCCGCCCGTCGGCATGCCATCGACCGGTCCAGGGCGCGAGCTTCGGCCGCCCTCCGTCGCTTCCCGGCCGATCCGTATCTCTTTGTGCAATTCCGTATCCGCTGTGTGAAGGTCAGGCGTAAGCTCCGGCATATGCGCATTGCGGTTTCCCGGAGATCCATCGCGGCGCCCGGACCGGCGGAGGGAGAAGCCTGATGACCGACAGCGGCCCCGACCTCGCCTGGCTCGTCATTCGGCAGGACGACAACGGCAACCGCTACCGCGTGGGGCGGTACGCGACCGAGGGCGAAGCACAGAAGGTCGCGGACAGCCTCGACGACCGCGGCCACAAGCAGCTCTACTGGATCGAGCGCATCGGCAGCCCCGCCCTCTGACCCCGGCGGCCGCCGACCGCACCGGGCTACGCTCACGCCCATGACGGAACGCACCACCGACCCCGCCGTGCCCCCCGTGGTCGTCGTCGCCGGCGCCCTGTACGACCAGGGGCGGCTGCTCGCGGCGCGCCGCAGCGCCCCCGCCGAGCTGGCCGGCCGCTGGGAGCTGCCGGGCGGCAAGCTCGAACCGGGCGAGAGCCCCGAAGAGGCCCTGGTCCGCGAGCTCCGCGAGGAGCTCGGCGTCGAGGTCGAGCCGGGCGAACGCATCCCCGGCGAGTGGCCCCTGAAGCCCGGATACGTCCTCCGGGTGTGGACCGCCCGCCTGCTCTCCGGCGAACCGCGCCCGCTGGAGGACCACGACGCACTCCGCTGGCTCTCCCGGTCCGAGCTGGACTCCGTCGACTGGCTCGACGAGGACCGCCCCGCCGTCGCCGAGGCCGCACGGCGGCTCCCGGGGCTTCCGGGCCTCCCGGACGCACCCGAAGTGGGAGCGCGCGGCTGACTCCCTACGCCGTTCGTGCCACCGTGCGCCCGCTGCTGCGCCCAGCGCGATATCCCGCCCCATATTCCGGGTATGTCCAGATTGACCCGTTGGAAGTGGACGTGGGCCTTCCTGCTGACGCACGGCTGGGGAAGTGATCGGGTGTGATCGACACCGACGGCGACCGCGCCGAGTGGAACTTCCCGGCGGAGGCCAACGCCGTGCGCACGGCCCGCCATGCCGTGCGCGAGACCCTGCGGGCGTGGGAGCTCGACACGGCCCTCGGCGATGTGACCGTCCTGCTGGTCAGCGAGCTGGTGACCAACTCCCTGCGGTACGCCTCCGGCCCGATCGGGGTCCGTCTGGTCCGCCCCCGTCCCGAGGGCGCCGACCCGGCCCACCCGCCCGCACTGCTCGTGGAGGTTTCCGATCCGCTTCCGGATCCGCCGACCGCACGGGCCCCGGGACCCGAGGACGAAGGGGGCCGAGGCCTCGGTCTGGTGGCCTGCTCCGCCCGCCGCTGGGGCACCCGTAAGGGAAGGGCCGGCAAAACCGTATGGTTCGAGCTGGCTCTCCCTGGTGAGTAAACAGGGTGGGACAACGATCACCTGTACTCGGCGCGAGGCGAACGAGACCACCCTGTGATCGTGAACGTCGTGCCGTCGGGGCCTGCCGTATTGAATACTGCGGGCATGGCCGGTCCGGTGCGGTGAGCTGGAGGGGACGGTCGCGTGAGCGAGATACCTGAGCAGGCGAGCGGCGGCGTCGTGTGGCAGAGCAGCCCGCCCGGCTCCATCTATGACTACATCCGGGTGGCCTCCTTCTCGATAGGGCCCGACGGCCTCGTCGAGCAGTGGAGCCGACGGGCCGTGGACCTCTTCGGAGTGACCGCCGAGGAGGCCAGGGGCAAGGACCCCGTCGAGGCCTTCATGCCCGCCGACCTGCGCGAGCGCGGCCACCGGAGAGTCAGGGAGATCCTCGACGGCAAGGAGTGGACAGGTCTCGTCCCCTTCCGGATCCCGGGCGAGGACCGGCCCCACGGCATCGCCGAGATGTACGTCATGCCGAGCGAGACGCAGGCCGGGGAACGGGCCGCGCTCTGCATCGTCGTCGACGTCCGCGCGCTGCGCCGCATCGAGACCGACCTCGCCGCCTCCCAGGCGATATTCGGCCAATCCCCCTTCGGGTTTCTCCTCTTCGGCACGGACCTCACCGTGAAGCGGGCCAACCGCCGCTTCGCCACCGTCTTCGGCGGCTCCGCCGACGACCACCGCGGCCGGACCGTCCACGACTACCTCAACCGGCCCGAGGCCGACCGGATGACCGCCGCCCTCCGCAGCGTCCTGGAGACCGGCGAGTCCGTCACCGACTTCGAGATCGTCGGCGCCGCCCCCGGTGCGCGGGACCGCCGCCACTGGTCCATCAACCTCTACCGGGTGCACAGCGGCTCCGGCCGCCCCATCGGCGTCGCGGGCCTCGGCATCGACGTCACCCGCCGCCACAACGCCGCCAGGGAAGCGGCCAGCGCCCGCCGCAACCTGGCACTCCTCAACGAGGCGGGCGCCCGCATAGGCAACTCCCTCGACCTCGAGGCCACCGCCCGCGAACTGCTCGACGTCGCCGTCCCCGGCTTCTGCGACCTCGCCTCCGTCGACCTCTACCAGGGCCTCCTCACCGGCGACGAGGCACCGCCCGGCCGCTGGGGAAGCTCCCACGACGTCGGCTACGGCGCCGGAAGCGCCGAACTCCGCAGGGTCGCCGTCGCCAGCGCCGTATCCGACACCCCCCTCCGAACCACCGAGGGGCACGGACCCGGCAGCGGCTGTTGCGGGCCCGAACCGATCGAGCTCGGCGCCGTCCACCGCTACCCCTTCAACTCGCCCTGCGCGGGAGCCCTGCGCACCGGCCGGCTCCGGACCGTGCCGGGCGCCGACGGCGACCTCGTCCAGTCCACCCTGGTCGTCCCGATGGTCGCCCACGACACCGTCGTCGGCCTCGTCCAGTTCTCCCGCGCCAAGGGCAGCGAGTACTTCGGGGAACGCGACCGGGCCCTCGCCGTCGAACTCGCCGCCCGCGCCGCCGTCTGCATCGACAACGCGCGCCTCTACCGCCGCGAGCACGAACGGGCCCTGATCCTCCAGCGCAGTCTGCTCCCGCCCGGCGACCCCGAGGCCGCCGGACTCGACATCGCCTGCCGCTACCTCCCCGGCACCACCGCCACCGAGGTCGGCGGCGACTGGTTCGACGTCATCGAACTCCCCGGCCACCGCACCGCCCTCGTCATCGGGGACGTCATGGGCCGGGGCCTGCGCGCCGCCGTCGCCATGGGCGAACTGCGCACCGCCGTCCGCACCCTCGCCCAGCTCGACCTGGAGCCGGCCGAGGTCCTCTCCCACCTCGACGAGATCGCCCGCGGCCTCGGCGCCCCCATCGGCGCCCAGCAGTCCAGGAGCCACAAGTCCCGCGGCCCCGAGCTCTCCGAGGTCTACCTCGCCACCTGCGTCTACGCCGTCTACGACCCGGTCACCCGCCGCTGCACCTTCGCCAACGCCGGGCACCTCCCACCGGTCCTCGTCGAACCCGGCGAGGAAGCACGGCTGCTCGACGTACCCCCCGGAATGCCGCTCGGGGTCGGCGGCGAACCCTTCGAGGAGGTCGAGGTCGAACTGCCGGAAGGCGCCCTCCTCGCCCTCTACACCGACGGGCTCGTCGAGTCCCGCGACCACCCCCTCGACGAGGGCCTGAGCGCCTTCCAGCGCGCCCTCACCGACCAGACCCGTCCCCTGGAGGACGTCTGCGACCGGGTCCTGACCACCCTGGAGACCGGGCACGGCGAGGACGACATCGCCCTCCTCATGGCCAGGATCCAGGGACTGCCCGCCGAGGCGGTCGGCGACTGGCGGCTGCCCAGGGAACCCCGCTCGGTCGGCCGGGCCCGGGAGCTCGCCCGCACCCAGCTGGCGGCCTGGGGCCTCGAACCGCTCGTCGACACCGTCGAACTCCTCGTCAGCGAACTCGTCACCAACGCGCTGCGCTACGGCGAGGGAGAGATCCGGCTGCGGCTGCTCCGCGACCGCACCCTCGTCTGCGAGGTCTGGGACGCCGGTCTGGTGCAGCCCCGGCGCCGCCGGGCCAAGGACACCGACGAAGGCGGCCGCGGCCTCCAGCTCGTCGGGCTGCTCAGCTCCTCCTGGGGCTCGCGGCGCACCCCGCGCGGCAAGACCGTCTGGTTCGAACTGGCCCTCCCGGACGGCGAGGGGGCGGCGGAACCCACGGTAGAACAGCTTCTCAGCATGTTCTAGAACCCTGTCGATCAGCCTTTGAGCGCGGCCAGCCGGGCCTCGATCTCGGCGCTGTCGCCCAGCGCGTCCAGCTGCTCGAACTGCGCGTCCAGGGAGGAGGCGGCGAGCTCCTGCTTGCCCATCGCCCGCGCTTCCTCCCGGCGCACCTTGTCCTCGAACCGGCTCAGCTCGCTGGTCGGGTCGAGCACGTCGATGTTCTTCACGGCGTCCAACATCGTGTTCTGCGCCTGCGCCGACTTGGCGCGGGCCACCAGCTCGTCCCGCTTCGCCTGCAACTCGCCGAGCTTGGCCCTCATCTGGTCCAGGCCCGTCCTGAGCTTGGACACGACCTCGGTCTGCGCGGCGATCGTCGGCTCCGCCGTCGTCGCCTCCTTCTCCGACTGGAGCTGGCGGCCGAGCGCCACCTTCGCCAGGTTGTCGAAGCGGTCCGCCTCCGCCGTCTGCCCGCCGCCCCGCAGCTCGTCGGCCTTCCGGCTGGCGGCCAGCGCCTTCCCGCCCCACTCCTTCGCCGCCGCCACGTCCTCCTGATGGTCCTGCTCCATCAGCCGGAGGTTGCCGATGGTCGAGGCCACCGCCTCCTCCGCCTCCGCGATGTTGTTCGAGTAGTCGCGGATCAGCTGGTCCAGCATCTTCTGCGGATCCTCCGCCTGGTCCAGCAGGGCGTTGATGTTGGCCTTCGCCAGCTGGGTGACCCGGCCGAGAATGGTCTGCTTGGTCATCGCACTTCTCCTTGAGAGGGACAGAAAAGGAGAGGACACGGCTCGCGCCGCCCTCAGAACCGGCCGCCGCCCCCCAGCCGGCCGCGTGTGCCGCTGCCACCGAAGCTGCCGGGCCCGCCGCCGAAGCCTCCGCCCCCGAAACCCCCGCCCGAACCTCCACCGAACCCCCCATGTCCGCCTCCCCTTCCCCCGCCGAACAGTCCGCCGAGGATGATGCCGCCGAGCACCGCACCGCCGAGCCCGCCGCCACCGCTTCCTCCTACTCCTGGTACACCGCCCAGGCCGTTCGGGTTCCCATAGGTCCGCACGTCCTGCTCGGCGATGTCCTGGGCCCGCTGGGCCAGGGCGTCCGCCTGCTGCGCCTCCGCGAGGGCCGACTGCGGGTCGTCGGCCTCGGCGAGCGCATGCGCTTTCTCCCAGCGGCGCCGGGCCTCGGCAAGCCGCGTACGGGCCTCGCTGCCCACCGCGCCCCGATGGGTGGCGATGTAGTCCGCGGCCGCCCCGATCGCCGAACGGGCCGTCAACATCGCCTGATCGAGGAGCGCACGGGCGCGCCGACTGCCGGATTCGCGCTCCCGTGCGCCCTCCAGTGCCTCGTCGAGCGCCGTGTCGGCCTCCTCGACCCGGCGCAGGGCGCCGATCGGGTCGTACCGCCCGACCTCCATCACGCGCCGCACCTCCGCGACCACCGACTCGGCACGGGCGATCCGGCCCTGGAGATCCGCCGTGGGCACCCCTTCGGCGGTCCCCTTCAACAGGCCCCGGGCGTCCGCCAGGTCCGCGTCCGTCTCCGACAGCGCGCCCGGCAGCCTGCCGACCGCCTCGGCCAGCTCCTGCGCCCGCCGGTCCACGGCCTCGATCAGCCGGGCCGCCTGGCCCACCGCGCCCTCGGCGGCCCGGATGTGCACGGCGGCCCCGCCGTTGTCCCCGGCGTCGATCTGCCGGCGGGCCAGGTCGACATGGGTCGTCGCGAAGACGAGCCGGTCCGCGGCCTGTTCGACGTCGCCCACGACGGGCGCGGCGGCCGTCTCCGCGTACCGCTCGCGCATCGCCGTCAGGGCGGCCTCGGCCATGCCCATCCGTCCGGTCTGCTCCCGGAAGGCGGCCTCGACCGAGTCCAGCGCCTGGGGCGCGGTCCGCTCCAGGGCCCGGAGCCGGTCGAAGTCCTCGCTCTCGGCGTCGAGGCGCGCGTTCGCCTCCGCGCAGCGGCGCAGGATCTCGTCCAGCATGGTCCGGCGGGTCGAGTCGTCCTCGGGGAAGGCGTCGTCGAGCTTCTGCCGCAGCCGGAACGACGCCGTCAGCTGCTCCTCGGCGAAGGCGACCGCCTCGGTGAAGGGCCGTACGGCCTCCTCACCGAACTGGGCGGAGGCGAATCCGAGTTCCTCCTGGCTGGTGCGTACGGCGTCGTCCGTGTCGACCAGCGTCCGCCGGGCCTGCCCGTCGATCTCGTCGAGGGAAGGCGGCGCGGGCTCCTTCGGCGCGCCCCAGCCCTGGCCGCCCTGCGGTGTGGTGCGGGTCTCGGTCCGGCGGCGCCGTTTGAGGTACGCGTACGCCCCCACGGCCCCGGCGCCGCCGACGAGGACCAGCGGCAGGATCAGATCGCTCCCCGAGGTGCCGCCGTCGGCGGCGCCGCCCGGGTCGGCGGGCCCTGGGGTGAGTGCCGGGACCGGGATGGGCTGTCCGGCGAGGACGGCGGTGTATCCGTCGGCGGCGCCGATGGCAGCGCCCGCCCAGTCGTTCTGCCGGAGCGCCGGTTCGATCGCCGTCCGGGCCACCTCGTCGAGCTGGGCCTGGGTGAAACGGGACCCCGGATCGGTCGAGTAGCCGTACTGGCGGTCGTGGGTGGCGACGGCGAGCAGGACGTCGTCGAGCCCGAGACCGTTGCGTTCCGCCGTGGCGTCGGCCCAGGTCTGGCCCGAACGGCCGGAGAAGTCCCGTACGTAGACGACGAAGAGCTGGACCCGCCGGGCGTCGTAGAGCCGGTCGAGGGCCTGGTGCACGGCGGTGCGGCGGTCGCCGAGGGCGTCCACCCGGTCGGTGATCAGCCCGTCCCGGGACAGGACGACGGGGTCGTCGGCGTGGGCACCGTGAACGGCGGGCACGAGGAGCCACCACGCCGCCACCAGTACCGCGAGAAGGGCTCGGGTGGCTTTTCGCGTCACAAAAGGGAGGCTATGTCCGCGTATGACGCTTCGCGACCGGGCGGCCGGTGCCGTACGGAAGCCTGTACCCAAGCCCGTACCGAAGCCGCCCGTACGAAACCGTTCGAGCCCGTTCGGCGTCACTGTCAGTAGCCACCGTTACGGTGTGAGGCGGTGGTACCAGTGACACGACGGCTCTTGGGGGGCTCGGGTGAGTGGACGGCTGAGGAGTATGTGGCGGCGGGGGCGCTGGTTCGTGTTCGGTCTCGTCCTCGTCCTCGTGGTGCCCCCGCTGTTCAGCGCGCTCGCCCTGCGCGTCAACTACGCGGGGGACCTCAGGGAGGACGCGCGGACCCGGGGCAAGGACGCCATCTGGCTGGGCCACGCCTGGGTCGACGGGCGGAAGAAGGACGCCGACCTCGCCGCGTTCGCCGAGCGGATCAAGGGCACGGGCATACGCGACCTGTACGTCCACGCGGGACCCCTGGAGCACGACGGGACCCTGCCCGCCGCCCGGTACCCCCGGGCGAAGTGGCTGGTCGAAGCCGTGCACCGCACGATGCCCGGGATACGGGTGCAGGCCTGGCTCGGCGACGTCCTGGCCACCGAGGGGCCGGACGGACTGCACCTGGAGAAGGCCGAGTCCCGGGCGGCCGTGGTCACCTCGGCCCGGCAGATCCTGGACACCGGCTTCGACGGCGTCCACTTCGACCTGGAGCCGCTGCTGTCCGACGACGCCCATTACCTCTCCCTCCTCGACGACCTCGGGAAGCTGACCCGGGCGCGGAAGGCACCGCTCTCGGTCGCCGCCCACCAGATCGACCCGCTGCCCGGCCTGCACTCGGTGAACGGCGCGCTGAGCGGCAGCGAGAAGTGGTGGTCGCAGGAGTTCTTCGGAGAGGTCGCCAGGCGCGTCGACCAGATAGCCGTCATGTCGTACGACACGTGGATGCCGATGGAGAGCCTCTACGGCGGGTACGTCGCCCAGCAGACCAGCCTCGCCCTCGAAGTGACCCCGGAGTCGACCGACCTCCTGATGGGGCTCCCCTTCTTCCACGAGAACGACCTCGGCCACCACGAGAACGCGGAGACCGTCGAGGCGGCCGTCCGGGGCACCAGACTCGGCCTCGGCCGCACCGACCCCGGCCGCGAACGGTTCGGCGTCGCGCTGTACGTCGACTTCGCCGCCGAGGAGGGCGACTGGGCCGCCTACCGCGCCGGCTGGCACTGAGGCCGGCCGCCGGGCACGGGCGCGGCACCGGTCAGGAGGAGGACCGCCGTCTGATCGTGGCGCCCAGCCACACGAGCGGGTCGAACTTCCGGTCCACGACCCGCTCCTTCAGCGGGATCAGGGCGTTGTCGGTGATGCGGATGGACTCGGGGCACACCTCCGTACAGCACTTGGTGATGTTGCAGTAGCCGAGCCCGTGCTCCTCCTGCGCCGTCCGCCGCCGGTCGACCCCGGCCTCCTCCGCCGCGTCCAGCGGGTGCATGTCGAGCTCCGCGATCCGCATGAGGAAGCGGGGCCCGGCGAAGGCCTCCTTGTTCTCCTCGTGGTCGCGCACCACATGACAGGTGTCCTGGCACAGGAAGCACTCGATGCACTTCCGGAACTCCTGCGAGCGTTCCACGTCCTCCTGCCGCATCCGGTACGCGCCGGGCTCGACCCCGGGCGGTGGGACGAAGGCCGGGATCTCCCGGGCCTTCGCGTAGTTGAAGGACACGTCAGTGACCAGGTCGCGGATGACGGGGAAGGCGCGCATCGGGGTCACCGTGACCACCTCGTCCCGCCCGAAGACCGACATCCGGGTCATGCAGAGCAGCCGCGGCCTGCCGTTGATCTCGGCCGAGCACGAACCGCATTTGCCCGCCTTGCAGTTCCAGCGCACCGCGAGATCGGGCGTCTGGGTGGCCTGGAGCCGGTGGACGATGTCGAGGACGACCTCGCCGTCGTGCACCTCCACCGTGTAGTCGGTCAGTTCCCCGCCGTCGGCGTCGCCCCGCCAGATCCGGAACCTCGCGTCGTACGTCGTCATGACCCCAGCTCCTCCTCGGCGAGGTACTTGGCCAGCTCCGCCGGCTCGAACAGGGCGAGCAGGTCGGGGCGGACGGGCTCGGTGCGGACCCGTTCGAGCCCGATGCCGTCGCCCTCGATGCGGCACAGCAGGTTCACCGGGCGCCAGGCGCGGTCCATCCCCGGACAGTCCTCCCGGGTGTGCCCACCCCGGGACTCGGTGCGTTCCAGCGCGGCGCGGGCCACGCACTCACCGACGAGCAGCATGTTGCGCAGGTCGAGGGCGAGGTGCCAGCCGGGGTTGAACTGCCGGTGGCCCTCGACCACGATCCGCCGGGCCCGTTCCCGCAGGGCGGCGATCCGCTCCAGGGCCTCGGCCATCTCGCCCTCCCGCCGGATGATCCCGACGAGGTCGTTCATCGTCTGCTGGAGCTCCTGGTGGAGCGTGTACGGGTTCTCGGGAGCGTGTCCGTCGGGCCCGCCCCCGCCGTCGCCCGCACCGCCGGACCCGCCGAACGGAGCCAGCGCCTCCGCCGCCGCGGCCTCGACGTCCACCGTCGCGACCGCGCCGGCCGCACTGCCGGCCCCCGACAGCGCGTACTGCGCCGCGTACAGACCGGCCCGCCGTCCGAAGACCAGCAGGTCGGAGAGGGAGTTCCCGCCGAGCCGGTTGGAGCCGTGCATGCCGCCCGCGACCTCACCGGCGGCGAAGAGACCCGGCACACCCACCGTCGCCGCCGTCTCCGACTCGACGGCGACCCCGCCCATCACGTAGTGGCAGGTCGGCCCCACCTCCATGGCCTCCGCCGTGATGTCGACATCGGCAAGCTCCTTGAACTGGTGGTACATCGAGGGCAGCCGCCGCTTGATCACCTCGGCCGGCATCCGGGTCGACACGTCGAGGAACACCCCGCCGTGCGGGGACCCGCGCCCGGCCTTCACCTCGGCGTTGATCGCACGGGCCACCTCGTCGCGCGGCAGCAGCTCGGGCGGGCGGCGGTTGTGGTCGGGGTCCTCGTACCAGCGGTCGCCCTCCTCCTCCGTCTCCGCGTACTTGTCCTTGAAGACGTCCGGGACGTAGTCGAACATGAAGCGCCGGCCGTCGGAGTTGCGCAGCACCCCGCCGTCGCCCCGTACGGACTCGGTGACGAGGATGCCCTTCACGGACGGCGGCCAGACCATGCCGGTCGGATGGAACTGCACGAACTCCATGTTCGTCAGGGGCGCCCCCGCGAGCAGGGCGAGCGCGTGGCCGTCGCCCGTGTACTCCCACGAGTTCGACGTCACCTTGAAGGACTTGCCGATGCCGCCGGTCGCGAGGACGACCGAGGGCGCCTCCAGGACGAGGAAGCGCCCGCTCTCCCGCTCGTAGCAGAACACCCCGGCGACCTTGCCGTCCGCGTCCTTCAGGACACGCGTGACGGTGAACTCCTGGAAGACCTTCAGGCGTGCCTCGTGGTCCCCGCTCTCGCGGTGGTCCTCCTGCTGGAGGCCCACGGTCTTCTGCTGGAGGGTGCGGAGCAGTTCGAGGCCGGTCCGGTCGCCGACGTGCGCGAGCCTCGGGTACTCGTGGCCGCCGAAGTTCCGCTGGGAGATCCGGCCGTCCGGCGTGCGGTCGAAGAGCGCGCCCCAGGCCTCCAGCTCCCAGACCCGCTCGGGGGCCTCCTGGGCGTGCAGCTCGGCCATCCGCCACTGGTTGAGGAACTTCCCGCCGCGCATGGTGTCGCGGAAGTGCGTCTTCCAGTCGTCCTGCGGATGGACGTTGGCCATGGACGCGGCGATGCCGCCCTCGGCCATCACGGTGTGCGCCTTGCCGAAGAGGGACTTGCAGATCACCGCCGTACGGGCGCCCGCGCGGCGCGCCTCGATCGCGGCCCGCAGCCCGGCGCCGCCCGCGCCGACCACGACCACGTCCCACTGCTCTCGCTCGACGTGCGTCATCTCAGAAGAACCTCGGGTCGTCGAAGGTGCCGGTGGCGAGCAGGTACACGTACAGGTCGCAGAGGGCGACGCTGACCAGCGACGCCCAGGCGAGGAGCATGTGCCGGGCGTTCAGCCGGCCCGCCCAGGTCCACAGCCGGTAGCGGACCGGATGCTTCGAGAAGTGCTTGAGCCGGCCGCCGACGATGTGCCGGCAGGAGTGGCAGGACAGGGTGTACGCCCAGATGAGGGCGATGTTGACGAGGAAGAGAGCCGTCCCGAGCCCCGCGTGGCCCCAGGCGTAGTCGGCGTTCCGGAAGGTGAGGGCGGTGTCGTACGTGAGGATTCCGGCCACCGGCAGCGCCGCGTAGAAGAAGTACCGGTGGAGGTTCTGCAGGAGCAGCGGGAAACGGGTCTCGCCGGTGTACGTCCGGTGCGGCTCGGCGACCGCGCAGGCCGGGGGAGCGGCCCAGAACCCTCGGTAGTAGGCCTTCCGGTAGTAGTAGCAGGTGAGCCGGAAGCCCAGCGGGAAGACCAGGATCAGCAGGGCGGGCGAGAGCCCCCACCAACTGCCGAAGATCTCCCAGTTCGGGCCGCCCCTCATGGGGACGCAGTTCTCCGCCAGGCAGGGCGAGTAGAACGGCGAGACGTAGGGGGCGGCGTAGTAGTCGGCGTTGGCGAACGCCCGCCAGGTGGAGTACGCCACGAAGGCGAGCAGTCCGGCGGCGGTGGCCGCGGGGGAGAGCCACCACCGGTCGGTGCGCAGATGGCGGGCGGCGATGGCGGCGCGGCCGGGGGAGTGGACCCCCGTCACGGCGCCCGGGGGTTCCGTACCTGTGGCCAACAGGCCCTCCTACGGTCGGTTGCCGGTACGTCCTGAGGCGCCGCCGCGTCCGGGGGCGGCCGGTACGTCCTACGGCGCGTGGCGGTCGCGTGCTCCGAGCCCCTCGTCGTCCGTGTCCGTCCACAGCCCGCTGTCGTACGGGGCGTCGGGGATGGTCACCACGTTCTCGGCGCGCCCGGAGGCCGGGGGTACGCCGTACTCCGCCGTGACGGACCGCTCCAGCTGTCCGACCGTGCGGACCAGGTCTTCGAGGCAGCGCCAGACGGCCGCCAGATCGTCCTGAACGGACATGGGTTGCCCTCACTTCCGCGAGCGGCTTCGGCAGGAGTGTCGCGCGTCACATCCCGCATGGGAAGCCATGTGCACGGGATTCCACTCGTCCGGAGCGCTCCTGCCCCGGCGGGTTGGGCCGCACGAGTGGCGTTTTCCGGACGTGCCGCCGTGTCGCCGTGGCCGGATCCGCTCCGTCCTTTTCAGTGTATGAGCAATAGGTGTGATCATCTCCAAATGGAATGAATCTGGACGAAGGGGTACAAGTCATGTCCCAGATCGGCGCCCCTCGCGGGAGGACATGCTCCAGGAGCCCCCGCTCCCGCACGCTCCGCTCCGTCGCCACCCTGACCAGCGCCGTCCTCGCCGTCACCGTCCTCGCCGGGTGCAGCTCCGGCGACGAGAGCGACGGGGTCCCGGCCGCGGCCCAGGACAACGCGCCCGCGGCGCGCGACAAGGTCGCCGACGGAGGCACCGTGCGCTGGGCCGTCGACGCGCTGCCCACCACCTTCAACACCTTCCAGGCCGACGCCGACGGCACCACCTCCCGCATCGCCGGGGCCGTGCTCCCCTCCCTCTACACGCTCGACGAGCGGGGCAGGCCGCAGCGGAACGCCGACTACCTGGAGTCCGCGCAGGTCGTCGAGACGGAGCCCAAGCAGGTCGTCCTCTACAAGCTCAACCAGCAGGCGGTGTGGAGCGACGGACGCGAGATCGGGGCGCCCGACTTCGTCGCCCAGTGGCGGGCGCTGAGCGGCCGCGACACCGCGTACTGGACCGCCCGCAACTCCGGCTACGAGCGGATCGAGAAGATCGAGCGGGGCAAGAACGACCTGGAGGTACGGGTCACCTTCTCCAAGCCCTACGCCGACTGGCAGTCCCTCTTCACCCCTCTCTACCCGAAGCAGGTGATGGGCTCCCCGAACTCCTTCAACGACGGGGCCCGCACCACCCTCAAGGCCACCGCAGGACCGTTCCTGCTGAAGACGATCGACCGCAAGAACGGCGACGTCACCCTCACCCGCAACCCCCGCTGGTGGGGCCAGCCCGCCAAGCTCGACTCCCTCGTCCTCAAGGCCGTCCCCCGCGCCGACCGGGCGGACGCCCTCGCCGCCGGCACCCTCGACCTGGCCGAGATCGACCGGTCCACCGCCGAGCGGATCGCCCTCGCGCTCCGGGACGCCGCCGCGGGACGGAGCGGCGCCCAGGCGGCCCTCGCCCACGGCCCCGGCTCCTCGATCACCCCCTCCAAGGCCCTGAAGTCCTGGGCACTCGCCCATGGATCCGACGAGGAGAAGGCAGCGGAGGTCCAGGCCGCCCGCGAGGAGAACCAGCAGGCGATCGCCCAGTACGCGAGCGCGCAGGACACCCTCGCGCGGTACGTGGTCCGCAAGTCCCTTGAGCCCGCCTACACCCAGCTCTCCCTGAACGGCGAGTCCGGGCCGCTCGCCGACGAGCGGGTACGGCGAGCGGTGGCCCGTGCCATCAACCGCCAGGAACTCGCCGACTCCGTACTCAAGCCCCTCGGCCTCCCCGCGCACCCTCCCGGCAGCCACCTCGCCCTCGCCGGGCAGGCGGCCTACGCGGACAGCAGCGACGCGCTCGGCGACCAGGACACCGAGGAGGCGCGGGCGCTCCTCGCCGACGCGGGCTGGGTGCCGGGCGGGGCGGCGAAGAAGCCGGCGGGCGCGGGCACCAAGGCGGGCAGCGAGGCGGAGAAGAAGGCCGGGGAGAAGGCCGAGGGCTCCGCCGACGCCAAGAAGAAGGGGAGCGACGCCGCCTCCGACGACGGCCTCTACATCGTCGGCGACGACAAACCGGGCGCCCGCCCGGCGGCTCCCGCCCTCGCCGCCCCCGCCCTCGCCGCTCCCGCCGCCCCCGCCGCCCCCGCGCCGGTCGCCCCCGCTCCCGCCGCCCCCGCACCGGTCGCCCCCGCCCCCGTCATCCGCGCGAACGGTCCCGAGAACGGCACCAACGTCCTTGCCCCGGCCCCCGCCGCCGCCCGCCAGAGCGCCGCGATCCTCGCGCGGGCCGAGGCCCTCGACACCGGTACGGGCTCCGCCGCCCGCGCCGCGCACCCGGCCGACAAGCCCCGCGCCGCCCACCCGGCCGACAAGGGCGTCGCGGGGGCCTACGCCCCGCGCGGCACCGCCGCCCCCGCCGCCGTGCCCGAGGCGAACCGGGCCCTCGGCAAGGACGGCAAGGCGCTCAGCCTCCGCTTCGTCCTGCCGTCCGGCCCCGGCTCCGAGTCGCTGCGCGCGGTCGGTGACCGGATCGTCCGGATGCTCGACGCGGTGGGGATCCGTACCGAGGTCACCAAGGTGTCCGACGACAGCTTCTTCAAGGACCACGTGGCCTCGGGCGACTACGACCTGGCGCTGTACTCCTGGCCCGCCTCCGCCTTCCCGGCGACCGACGCCCGGCCGATCTTCGCCAAGCCGGAGCCGGCCTCGGACGGCTCCCTCCTGGTCGAGCAGAACTACTCGCGGGTCGGCACCGACCGTATCGACCAGTTGTTCGATCAGGCGGCGGGGACGCTCGACGAGGAGGAGGCCCGCGAGCTCGTCCGCCAGGCCGACGCCCGGATCTGGGCCGCCGCCGGCTCCATCCCCCTCTACCAGCGGCCGCAGCTCGTCGCCGCCAAGGCCGATCTGGTGAACGCCGGAGCCTGGGGTCTGGCCGGTCCTCGCTACCAGGACATCGGCTATAAGAAGCCCGAAAGCGCCAACGGCACGGAACGAAACCGCTGAAAGCTCTGAAAGCGCAGGTCACAACCTCAGAAGCAGCTCAATTTCCTTGCCCGCCGGTGATCCCGGCGGGCAGGATCGCGACGGCCCCTTGACCCGGCCGTCCACTGTCACTCCGCAGTCGCTCGCAGCTCTCCGCAGTCTCTCCCCCGCACGTGCACCGCCGTCGTACCGATGTCGTACCTCCGTCGCGCCGCACCCCGGGCGCGACGCGGGGGCCCGACGCGGAACCGCCGTGAAACCCCCCAGTAGACCCTCTCGGAACCGGCCGGGGAAGCCCGTTGCGTGGCAGCCCCGTACCATAGGACATAGCCGTGGCGCGTCCGCCCGGCGGGCGTACGAGGAACTGACGCCGCATCCCACGATCCGAGAGAAGCGCAAGCACCCATGCCCACGCGCCACGACATCCGTAACGTCGCCATCGTCGCCCACGTCGACCACGGCAAGACGACCATCGTCGACGCCATGCTCAAGCAGGCCGGTGCCTTCGCCGCCCACCAGCAGCTCGACGACCGCATGATGGACTCGAACGACCTGGAGCGTGAGAAGGGCATCACGATCCTCGCCAAGAACACGGCGGTGAAGTATCACCCCAAGGACGGCGGGGCCCCGATCACGATCAACATCATCGACACCCCCGGCCACGCCGACTTCGGTGGCGAGGTCGAGCGCGGTCTGTCGATGGTGGACGCGGTCGTCCTCCTCGTGGACGCCTCCGAGGGTCCGCTCCCGCAGACCCGCTTCGTGCTGCGCAAGGCCCTCCAGCAGCGCAAGCCCGTCATCCTCTGCATCAACAAGACGGACCGCCCGGACTCCCGGATCGACGAGGTCGTCAACGAGACCTACGACCTCTTCCTCGACCTGGACGCCGACGAGGACCAGATCGAGTTCCCGATCGTCTACGCCTGCGGCCGTGACGGCGTCGCCTCGCTGACCAAGCCGGAGAACGGCACGGTCCCCGCGGACAGCGACAGCCTGGAGCCGTTCTTCTCCGCCATCCTGGAGCACGTCCCGGCCCCGGTGTACGACGAGGAGGCCCCGCTCCAGGCCCACGTCACCAACCTGGACGCCGACAACTTCCTCGGCCGCATCGCGCTGCTCCGCGTCGAGCAGGGCGAGCTGCGCAAGGGCCAGACGGTCGCGTGGATCAAGCGGGACGGCACGATCTCCAACGTCCGCATCACCGAGCTGATGATGACCGAGGCGCTCACCCGCAAGCCCGCCGAGGTCGCGGGCCCCGGTGACATCTGCGCCGTCGCCGGTATCCCCGACATCATGATCGGCGAGACGCTGGCCGACCCGGAGAACCCGATCGCGCTGCCGCTGATCACGGTCGACCAGCCGGCGATCTCCATGACCATCGGTACGAACACCTCGCCGCTCGTCGGCCGCGGTGGCACCGGCAAGGGCGCGGACGCCAAGGCCGCGGTCAAGCAGCGCAAGGTCACCGCCCGCCAGGTCAAGGACCGGCTGGACCGCGAGCTCATCGGTAACGTCTCGCTCCGCGTCCTCGACACCGAGCGCCCGGACGCCTGGGAGGTCCAGGGCCGTGGTGAGCTCGCGCTCGCCATCCTGGTCGAGCAGATGCGCCGCGAGGGCTTCGAGCTGACCATCGGCAAGCCGCAGGTCGTCACGAAGCTGGTCGACGGCAAGGTCCACGAGCCGGTCGAGCGCCTCACGGTCGACGTCCCCGAGGAGCACATGGGCGCCGTCACGCAGCTCATGGGTGTCCGCAAGGGCCGCATGGACAACATGTCGAACCACGGCTCCGGCTGGGTCCGCATGGAGTTCGTCGTTCCGTCCCGTGGCCTCATCGGCTTCCGCACGGAGTTCCTCACCAACACCCGCGGTACGGGCATCGCCCACTCGATCCACGAGGGCCACGAGCCGTGGTTCGGCACGCTGACGACCCGTAACAACGGTTCGCTGGTCGCCGACCGCGCCGGCGCCGTCACCGCCTTCGCGATGACGAACCTCCAGGAGCGCGGCGTCCTGTTCACCGACCCCGGCACCGAGGTGTACGAGGGCATGATCGTCGGCGAGAACTCGCGCTCCGACGACATGGACGTGAACATCACCAAGGAGAAGAAGCTCACCAACATGCGCTCCTCCTCGGCCGACTCCTTCGAGGCGATCGTCCCGCCGCGGAAGCTCTCCCTCGAGCAGTCCCTGGAGTTCTGCCGCGACGACGAGTGCGTCGAGGTCACCCCGGAGGCCGTGCGCATCCGCAAGGTGATCCTGGACCAGAACGCGCGCGGCCGTGCCTCCTCCCGCGCCAAGAACGGCTGAGTCGGGCGCATACGGCCGAGGGCGGCGGGGTAGGTCACGGGCCTGTGATCTTCGCCGCTCTCGACTGACGTGACGTCAGCACCAGAGCCCGGACCCCCACAGACACCTGTGGGGGTCCGGGCTTTTCGTCAAGTTGCGTCAAGTTCCGTCAACTCGATTTCGGAGGCCGGGTGTCCGCATATCGGCCATCGCTCTCCGGTACGTGTGTTAACGGTCCGTTTCGGGGGTGTCTGTCTGTGCTCAGTTTGTCCGGATTTCGGTATCTGAGGCCATGGTGATGTTGTCAAAACGAGACCACTTAAGTGTGGTTTACGGCCCGGACGTACTTAATAGTTGGCTCCATTGAGCTCGGGTCAATGGGTCACGCACTGTGGGGAGTGCCGACTCACGAGCACACTCGGGGCACTTGAGTCCAAAGCCGTCAGGGGTGTCGGCAGAACTCGGAGTGCCCCTCTTGTAGTGACAAAAGTGGACTCATGAGGAGGAACCCATGCGCGGTGCCAAGAGCGCCAAGTGGGTAACGGGCGCGATCATCGTTGCCCTTGCTGCGACCGCCTGTGGCGGGGGTAAGAGCGACGGCGGCGACGCCAAGGGCGCTGTTGACCCGAACGGAATCTTCTCCGTTGAGCTGGGCGAGCCTGAGAAGCCCCTGCTCACCGGTGACACGATGGAGTCCAACGGCTCCGCCGTGATGGCCGGCCTGTTCTCGACCCTGGTCGACTACAAGGCTGACGGCTCGCTGGAGATGATCAACGCCGAGTCGGTCACCACGACGGACTCGAAGACCTGGACCGTCAAGCTCAAGCCGGGCTGGACCTTCCACGACGGCACCCCGGTGACCTCGAAGTCCTACGTGGACGCGTGGAACTGGAACGCCAACGTCAAGAACGCCCAGGGCCTCTCGTCCTGGTTCGCGGACATCAAGGGCTTCGACAAGGTCCACCCCGAGGCCGAGGGCGCCAAGCCCACCGCCGACAAGCTGGACGGTCTGACCGTCGTCGACGAGAACACCTTCAAGATCGAGCTCACGAAGGCCGTTCCGTACTTCGGTCACAAGCTCGCCTACATCGTCTTCGCGCCGCTGGCGGAGTCCTTCTACAAGGACCCGGTCGCGGGCGGCAAGAAGCCGGTCGGCAACGGTCCCTACAAGTTCAAGAGCTGGGACCACAAGAAGAAGATCGAGATCACTCGATACGACGCCTACAAGGGCCCGAACAAGGCGAAGAACGGCGGTGTGGTCTTCAAGAACTACACCACCCTCGAAGCCGCGTACGAGGACCTGAAGTCCGGCAACGTCGACGTCCTGCGTCAGATCGCGCCGAAGGACCTCCCGGTCTACCGCCAGGACCTCGGCGACCGCGCCGTGGACCAGGCGTACTCCGCGATCCAGACGATGGCCATCGCCTTCTACGCCGACCAGTGGAAGAAGCCGAAGCAGATCGACCCGCGCGTCATCCAGGGTCTGTCGATGGGCATCGACCGCGCCACCATCACCAAGACGGTGCTGCAGGGTACGCGTGAGCCCGCGACCGGCTGGGTCGCCAAGGGCGTCCTGGGCTTCCAGGAGGACGGTGGCGCCGGCGTCACCAAGTTCGACCCGGCGAAGGCCAAGGAGCTCATCAAGGCCGGCGGCGGCGTCCCCGGCAACAAGATCTCCATCCAGTTCAACGCCGACGGTGGCCACAAGGAGTGGGTGGACGCTGTCTGCAACTCCATCACCCAGGCCACGTCCGTCCAGTGCGTCGGCGACGGCAAGCCGGACTTCCAGGCCGACCTGACCGCTCGTAAGACCAAGCAGGTCAAGTCGATCTACCGCTCCGGCTGGGTGCTGGACTACCCGGTGAACGCCAACTTCATCTCGGACCTGTTCCGCACGGGTGCGGCGGGCAACCAGGGTGACTTCTCCAACAAGGAGCTGGACGCCAAGATCGCCAAGGCGGACTCCGCGGCGACGCTGGACGACTCGGTGAAGCAGTTCCAGGCCATCGAGAAGGACCTGGTCAACTACATGCCGTCCATCCCGCTCTGGTACTACAAGGTCAACGCGGGCTACTCCGAGAAGGTTTCGGGCGTGGCTTACGGTCAGGACGGCGACCCGATCCTGACCGGCGTCGAGGTCCACAAGTAAACCCGAACGTAGTCCGCACGCCGTCACGGGACTGACGGATCGTCAGTCCCGTCTCGGTGCCTTACGCAGTGGCTGGGGGGCCCTTCCACGACCTCGCCGTGCCCGGAAACGGGCCGGCCCGTCGCGGGAGGGCCCTCGGCTGCGGCCGTCACATCTCAACGGAGGCATGATGGGGCGCTATGTCGCACGACGACTGCTCCAGATGATCCCGGTCTTTTTCGGGACAACCCTGCTGATCTTCCTCATGGTCTACAGCCTGCCCGGTGACCCCGTGGCCGGACTGTTCGGCGACAAGGGCGCTTCGCCCGCCACCATCGCGGAGATCAGACACAAGCTCGGTCTCGATCAGCACATCCTGAAGCAGTACTGGGACTACATCACCGGGATCCTCTTCCACTTCGACTTCGGGACGCAGCTCCGCAACGACCGCCCCGTCACCGAAGTGCTGGGGGACGCGTTCCCCGTCACGCTGCAACTCGCAGCGCTCGCCTTCGCCGTCGAGCTGATCTTCGGCATCGGCCTCGGCGTCATCGCCGGTCTCCGGGCCGGCCGACTGGCCGACAACGCGGTCCTGATCTTCACGCTGCTGATCATCTCGATCCCGGTCTTCGTGCTCGGCTTCATCATCAAGATGGTGTTCGCCTTCCAGCTCGGCTGGATCGAACCGCTCGTCAGCAACGACCAGCTGCTGTCCGAGATGATCGCTCCGGCCATCGTCCTCGGTGGTCTCTCCCTCGCCTACGTGGCGCGGCTCACCCGCACCTCGATGGCGGAGAACCTCCGCGCCGACTACATGCGCACGGCCGTCGCCAAGGGTCTGCCGAGGCGCCGCGTCATCGGCGTCCACCTCATGCGTAACTCCATGATTCCGGTCGTCACCTTCCTCGGCACCGACATCGGCGCCCTCATGGGCGGCGCGGTCGTCACCGAAGGCATCTTCAACGTCAAGGGTGTCGGTGGCCTGATCTACGAGTCGATCACCCGGCGCGAGGGGACCACCCTCGTCGGTCTCGTCACGATCCTGGTGGTCGTCTACCTCATCACCAGCCTGCTCATCGACCTGCTGTACGCGGTCCTGGACCCGAGGATCCGGTATGCCTGACGTGACCAAGACCGCGACCGCGGCAGCGACCGATGACGCCGTCGCCACCCCCTCGGTGGACGTGGCCGACATCAAGGGCGAGAAGGCGCGCAGCCTCTGGGGCGACGCCTGGAGCGACCTGCGCCGCAACCCGTACTTCATCGTGTCGTCGGTGCTCATCTTCTTCCTGCTGCTGATCGCCGCCTTCCCGGGGCTGTTCACCAGTGCCTCGCCCACGACCGGTGACCTCGTCAAGCACTACGTGGGCAAGCCCGAGCTCGGCAACATCGGCTCCCCCGGGTGGTTCGGCTACGACATCCAGGGCCGGTCGGTCTACGCCCGAGTGATCTACGGCACGCGCGCCTCGATCATCGTCGGCATCTGCGTCACCCTGATCGTCACCGTCGTCGGCGGCATCACGGGCATGATCGCCGGTTACTTCGGCGGCTGGATCGACGCCCTCATGTCCCGGGTCACCGACATCTTCTTCGGCATCCCGTTCCTCCTCGGCGCCATGGTCGTCCTCCAGGCCTTCGTCGAGCGGACCGTCTGGGTCGTCGTCTTCGCCCTCGCCTTCCTCGGCTGGACGCAGATGGCCCGCGTCATGCGCGGTGCCGTGATCACGGTCAAGCACGCCGACTACGTCCACGCGGCGAAGGCGCTCGGCGCCGGCACCAGCCGGATCCTGTTCCGGCACATCCTGCCGAACGCCATGGCCCCCGTGATCGTCGTCGCGACCATCGCGCTCGGCGGCTACATCTCGGCCGAGGCGACCCTGTCCTACCTGGGACTCGGCCTCGCCTCCCCGACCGTCTCGTGGGGTGTCGACATCTCCGCGGGTGTTCAGGCGATCCGTACGTCGCAGCACATCCTGCTGTACCCGTCGATCATGCTGAGCCTCACCGTTCTGGCGTTCATCATGCTCGGCGAAGCCGTCCGCAACGCCCTCGACCCCAAGCTGCGCTGAGGAGGGCGTAAAAGATGACCATCATCGACAAGACCGCGGCCGTCCCCGCGCCGCGCGACGGCTCCGACCACAACGGTCCGCTGCTCGAAGTCCGCGACCTGCACGTCGAGTTCCACACCCGTGACGGTGTGGCCAAGGCGGTCAACGGCGTCAACTACTCGGTGAACGCCGGCGAGACCCTCGCCGTCCTCGGCGAGTCCGGCTCCGGCAAGTCCGTCACCGCGCAGGCCATCATGGGCATCCTCGACATGCCGCCCGGCAAGATCCCGCAGGGCGAGATCCTGTTCCGCGGCCAGGACATGCTGAAGATGTCCGAGGAGGAGCGCCGGAAGATCCGCGGCCGGAAGATCGCGATGATCTTCCAGGACGCGCTGTCCTCCCTCAACCCGGTCCTCAGCGTCGGCTACCAGCTCGGCGAGATGTTCCGGGTGCACCAGGGCCTGTCCAAGAAGGACGCCAGGGTCAAGGCCATCGAGCTGATGGACAAGGTCAAGATCCCCGCCGCCGCGGCGCGGGTCTCCGACTACCCCCACCAGTTCTCCGGCGGTATGCGCCAGCGCATCATGATCGCCATGGCGCTCGCCCTGGAGCCGGACCTGATCATCGCCGACGAGCCCACCACGGCTCTCGACGTGACCGTCCAGGCCCAGGTCATGGACCTCCTCGCGGAGCTCCAGCGGGAATACAACATGGGTCTGATCCTGATCACCCACGACCTCGGCGTCGTCGCCGACGTCGCGGACAAGATCGCCGTGATGTACGCCGGCCGGATCGTCGAGCAGGCGCCGGTGCACGAGCTGTACGGCCGCCCGGCCCACCCGTACACCCGCGGTCTCCTGGACTCGATCCCGCGCCTGGACCAGAAGGGCCAGGAGCTCTACGCGATCAAGGGCCTCCCGCCCAACCTGCTCAAGGTGCCGTCCGGCTGCGCCTTCAACCCGCGCTGCCCGAAGGCCGACGACATCTGCCGTACGGAGATCCCGGCCCTGGTGCCGGTCACCGAGCAGGACGGCGCGGATCTCCCGGGCCGTAAGAGCGCCTGCCACTTCTGGAAGGAGACGATCCATGGCTGACCTCAGCAAGAACGACGAGGCCGTGGCCGCGTCCGAGGCGGAGGCCGTAGCCGCCATCGAGGCCCCCGTGGGCCGCGGCGAGCCGATCCTCCAGGTGCGTGGCCTGAAGAAGCACTTCCCGCTGACGCAGGGCATCCTCTTCAAGAAGAACGTCGGTGCGGTCAAGGCCGTGGACGGGGTCTCCTTCGACCTCTTCCAGGGCGAGACCCTCGGCATCGTGGGCGAGTCCGGCTGTGGCAAGTCCACGGTCGCCAAGCTCCTGATGAACCTGGAGAAGGCCACCGCCGGCGAGGTCTTCTTCAAGGGCCAGGACATCACCAAGCTGTCCGGGCGTGCCCTGAAGGCCGTCCGCCGCAACATCCAGATGGTGTTCCAGGACCCGTACACCTCGCTGAACCCGCGCATGACGGTCGGCGACATCATCGGCGAGCCCTACGACATCCACCCCGAGGTGGCCCCGAAGGGCGACCGGCGCCGCAAGGTGCAGGAGCTGCTCGACGTCGTCGGCCTCAACCCGGAGTACATCAACCGGTACCCGCACCAGTTCTCCGGCGGTCAGCGCCAGCGCATCGGCATCGCCCGCGGCCTCGCGCTCAACCCGGAGATCATCATCTGCGACGAGCCCGTCTCGGCCCTGGACGTCTCCGTCCAGGCGCAGGTCATCAACCTGATGGAGAAGCTCCAGGACGAGTTCAACCTCTCCTACCTCTTCATCGCGCACGACCTGTCGATCGTCCGGCACATCTCGGACCGCGTCGGCGTCATGTACCTCGGCAAGATGGCCGAGATCGGTACGGACGAGCAGATCTACGAGCACCCGACGCACCCGTACACGCAGGCGCTGCTCTCCGCGGTGCCGGTGCCGGACCCGGAGGCCCGCGCGCACCGCGAGCGGATCATCCTCACCGGCGACGTCCCCTCGCCGGCGAACCCGCCGTCGGGCTGCAGCTTCCGCACCCGCTGCTGGAAGGCGCAGGACAAGTGCGCCCAGGAGACCCCGCTCCTCGCGATCCCGCAGCGCTTCCAGGGCGAGGACACCCCGGCCGCGCACTTCTCGGCCTGCCACTTCGCCGAGGAGAAGCAGGTCGTGCCGGTGCACTGACGCGCAGAGCGACAGACCCGAGAAGGGGCGCCCCTTTCCGTACGTACGGAAAGGGGCGCCCCTTTCCGTGTCCCGCGGTGAAGGTCCGACCGTCCGGCCCTCGTAAAAGTGCACACCCGTCAATATCGGGTGATATTGGGGCCTAAGTCACATTGAGGACATTCGGGAGGCACTCCATGCGCGGAGCCACGCACGCCAAGTGGGCCGCTCTGGCCACCGCCGTCGCCCTCGCGGCGACCGCCTGCGGTGGCGGCGACGACAGCGGCGGCGGAGGTGCCGACGGCATCGTGAGTTCCTCGTGGGGTGACCCGCAGAACCCGCTTGAGCCCGCCAACACCAACGAGGTCCAGGGCGGCAAGGTCCTCTCCATGATCTTCCGCGGGCTCAAGCAGTACGACCCGAAGACCGGCGAGGCCAAGGACATGCTCGCCGAGAAGATCGAGACCACGGACTCGACCAACTTCACCATCACGGTCAAGGACGGCTGGACCTTCTCCAACGGCGAGAAGGTCACCGCCAAGTCCTTCGTCGACGCCTGGAACTACGGCGCCCATCTGAAGAACAACCAGAAGAACGCCTACTTCTTCGGCCAGATCGAGGGCTACGACAAGGTCCACCCCGAGAAGGGCGAACCGACCGCCGAGACCATGTCCGGCCTCAAGGTCACCGGCCCCCAGACCTTCACCGTGAAGCTCACCCAGAAGTTCTCCACGTGGCCCGTCACCCTCGGCTACGCCGCCTTCGCCCCGCTCCCCAAGGCCTTCTACGACGACCACGCCGGCTGGCTATCGAAGCCCGTCGGCAACGGCCCGTACACCGTCGACTCGTACTCCAAGGGCTCCCAGATGGCCCTCAAGCGCTGGGACGGCTACCCCGGGACCGACAAGGCGCAGAACGGCGGCGTGACCCTCAAGGTCTACACCGACAACAACACCGCCTACACCGACCTGACGGCCGGCAACCTCGACCTCGTCGACGACGTCCCCGCCTCCCAGCTCAAGAACGTCGAGGCCGACCTCGGCGACCGGTACATCAACGTCCCCGCCGGCATCATCCAGACCCTGTCCTTCCCGTTCTACGACGCCGCTTGGAACAAGCCCGGCCAGGAGAAGCTCCGCCAGGGGCTCTCCCGCGCCATCGACCGCGCCCAGATCACCGAGACGATCTTCCAGAAGACCCGTACCCCCGCCGTCGACTGGACCTCCCCCGTCCTCGGCGAGGAAGGCGGCTTCAAGGACGTCTGCGGCGACATGTGCAAGTACGACGCGGCCGAGGCGAAGAAGCTCGTCGCGGAGGGCGGCGGCATCCCCGGCGGCACGATGCGGATCTCGTACAACGCCGACACCGGCTCCCACAAGGAATGGGTCGACGCGGTCTGCAACTCCATCAACCGCGCCCTCGGCAACGACCGCGCCTGCGTCGGCAACCCCGTCGGCACCTTCGCCGACTACCGCAACCAGGTCACCACGCAGAAGCTCAACGGCCCCTTCCGCGCCGGCTGGCAGATGGACTACCCGCTCATCCAGAACTTCCTGCAGCCGCTGTACTACACCAACGCCTCGTCCAACGACGGAAAGTACACCGACCCCGAGTTCGACAAACTGGTGAACCAGGCCAACGCCGAGCCCGACACCGCGAAGGCCATCGGACTCTTCCAGCAGGCCGAGGGCATCCTCCGCGACGACATGGGCGCCATCCCGCTCTGGTACCAGAACGGCAGCGCCGGCTACTCGGAGCGCGTCAGCAGCGTCTCCCTGAACCCCTTCAGCGTCCCGGTCTACGACCAGATCAAGGTCAACTGACGTCGTAGCAGGTCGGAGGCGTACGGCCCGGCCCGCGGACCCCCGCGCCGGGCCGTACGCCTTCCCCGGAACCCCCTAAGCGGAGCCAACCCCCCGGAGCCCCCCATGGGTCGATATGTGATCCGGCGACTGCTGCAGATGATCCCGGTCTTCTTCGGCGCCACGCTGCTGATCTTCCTGATGGTGAACGTGATGGGCGACCCCATCGCCGGACTGTGCGGCGACCGCCAGTGCGACCCGGCGACCGCCGCCCAGCTCAAGAAGGAGTTCGGCCTCGACAAACCCGTCTGGCAGCAATACCTGACCTACATGGGCAACGTCTTCACCGGCGACTTCGGCACGGCCTTCAACGGCCAGGAGGTCACCGAGCTGATGGGCAACGCCTTCCCGGTCACCATCCGTCTCACCCTCGTCGCCATCGTCTTCGAGATCGTCATCGGCATCAGCCTCGGCGTCCTCACCGGCCTCCGCCGCGGCCGCCCCATCGACACCACCGTGCTGCTCCTGACCCTGGTCGTCATCTCCGTCCCGACCTTCGTCACCGGCCTGCTGCTCCAGCTCCTCCTCGGCGTGAAGTGGGGCTGGATCGATCCGGCCGTCTCCAGCGCGGCCACGTTCGACGAGCTGATCGTCCCCGGGCTCGTCCTCGCCTCGGTCTCCCTCGCGTACGTCACCCGGCTCACCCGGACCTCCATCGCCGAGAACAAGCGCGCCGACTACGTCCGCACCGCCGTCGCCAAGGGCCTGCCCCGCCGCCGGGTCATCACCCGCCACCTGCTGCGCAACAGCCTCATCCCCGTGGTGACCTTCATCGGCACCGACGTCGGCGCACTCATGGGCGGAGCCATCGTCACCGAACGGATCTTCAACATCCACGGCGTCGGCTACCAGCTCTACCAGGGCATCCTCCGCCAGAACACCCAGACCGTCGTCGGCTTCGTGACCGTCCTCGTCCTGGTCTTCCTGGTGGCGAACCTGCTCGTCGACCTCCTGTACGCCGTCCTTGACCCGAGGATCCGCTATGCCTGAGCAGCCCGAGCAGCCGTACGACGGCCAGGCCATCGCCCCCACCGGCGGCGGCGGCGCCTACGACCTCGCGATGGCCGAGGCCGAGACCCTGGAGAAGAATCCGGCCGGCCCCGAAGGCACCGGCCCCGACAACAAGCCCCGCTCCCTCTGGTCCGACGCCTGGCACGACCTGCGCCGCAACCCGATCTTCATCGTCTCCGGCCTCATCATCGTCTTCCTCGTGGTCATCGCCATCTGGCCGCAGCTCATCGCCAGCGGCAACCCCCTCGACTGCGACCTCTCCAAGGCGCAGGAAGGCTCCCAACCCGGCCACCCCTTCGGCTTCAACGGCCAGGGCTGCGACGTCTACACCCGCACCGTCTACGGAGCCAGGGCCTCCGTCCAGGTCGGCGTCTTCGCCACCCTCGGCGTGACCCTCCTCGGCTCCGTCCTGGGCGGCCTCGCCGGCTTCTACGGCGGCGCCTGGGACGGCTTCCTCTCCCGCATCACCGACGTCTTCTTCGCCATCCCCGTCATCCTCGGCGGCCTCGTCCTGCTCTCCGTCGTCAGCGCCAACAGCGTCTGGCCCGTCATCGGCTTCATGGTGCTCCTCGGCTGGCCGCAGATCTCCCGCATCGCCCGCGGCTCCGTCATCACCGTCAAACAGAACGACTACGTGCAGGCCGCCCGCGCCCTCGGCGCCTCCAACTCGCGGATGCTGCTCCGCCACATCTCGCCCAACGCCCTCGCGCCCGTCATCGTCGTCGCGACCATCGCCCTCGGCACGTACATCGCGCTCGAAGCGACGCTCTCCTTCCTCGGCGTCGGCCTCAAGCCCCCCACCGTCTCCTGGGGCATCGACATCTCCTCGGCCGCCAACTACGTGCGCAACGCCCCGCACATGCTGCTCTGGCCCTCCGGCGCGCTCGCCATCACCGTGCTCGCCTTCATCATGCTCGGCGACGCCGTCCGCGACGCCCTCGACCCCAAGCTGAGGTAGGGACCCATGCTGCTCGAAGTGCGCGACCTGCACGTGGAGTTCCACACCCGCGACGGGGTCGCCAAGGCGGTCAACGGCGTCGACTACTCCGTCGACGCCGGCGAGACCCTCGCCGTCCTCGGCGAGTCCGGCTCCGGCAAGTCCGTCACCGCCCAGGCCGTCATGGGCATCCTCGACATCCCGCCGGGGAAGATCACCCAGGGCGAGATCCTCTTCCAGGGCCAGGACCTCCTGAAGCTCAAGGAGGAGGAACGGCGCACGATCCGGGGCGCCAAGATGGCGATGGTCTTCCAGGACGCCCTCTCCTCCCTCAACCCCGTCCTCAGCGTCGGCGACCAGCTCGGCGAGATGTTCCAGGTCCACCGGGGCATGTCCCGCAAGGACTCCAAGGCCAGGGCCGTCGAACTCATGGACCGGGTCCGCATCCCCGCCGCCAAGGAACGCGTCGGCCAGTACCCCCACCAGTTCTCCGGCGGCATGCGCCAGCGCATCATGATCGCGATGGCGCTCGCCCTCGAACCCGAACTGATCATCGCCGACGAGCCCACCACCGCCCTCGACGTCACCGTCCAGGCCCAGGTCATGGACCTGCTCGCCGAGCTCCAGCGCGAACTCAACATGGGCCTCATCCTCATCACCCACGACCTCGGGGTGGTCGCCGACGTCGCCGACAAGATCGCCGTCATGTACGCCGGCCGGATCGTCGAACGCGCCCCCGTCCACGAGATCTACAAGGCCCCCGCCCACCCCTACACCCGGGGCCTCCTCGACTCGATCCCGCGCCTGGACCAGAAGGGCCAGGAGCTGTACGCCATCAAGGGCCTGCCGCCCAACCTGCTGCACATCCCGCCGGGCTGCGCCTTCAACCCCCGCTGCCCCCTCGCCAGGGACCGCTGCCGGACCGACGTACCCCCGCTGTACGAGGTGACCGAGTCCCCGGTGCCACGCGCCAGCGCCTGCCACTTCTGGAAGGAGTGCCTCCATGGCTGAGACGGCCGAGCCGGCCGAGGCGTCCGAGACGACCAGGACGACCGAGCCGATCCTCGAAGTCCGGGGCCTGCACAAGCACTACCCGCTCACCCGGGGCGTCCTCTTCAAGAAGCAGGTCGGCGCCGTCAAAGCCGTCGACGGGGTCGACTTCGACCTCGCCGCCGGCGAGACCCTAGGCATCGTCGGCGAATCCGGCTGCGGCAAGTCGACCGTCGCGAAGATGCTCGTCAACCTGGAGCGGCCGACGTCCGGCTCGATCCGCTACAAGGGCGACGACATCACCACCCTCTCGCCGCGCGCCCTGAAGGCCGTCCGCCGCAACATCCAGATGGTGTTCCAGGACCCGTACACCTCGCTGAACCCCCGCATGACCGTCGGTGACATCATCGGCGAGCCGTACGAGATCCACCCCGAGGTCGCGCCCAAGGGCTCCCGCCGGCAGAAGGTCCAGGACCTCCTCGACGTCGTCGGCCTCAACCCCGAGTACATCAACCGCTACCCGCACCAGTTCTCCGGCGGCCAGCGCCAGCGCATCGGCATCGCCCGCGGCCTCGCCCTCCAGCCCGAGATCATCGTCGCCGACGAACCGGTCTCCGCGCTCGACGTCTCCGTCCAGGCGCAGGTCGTCAACCTCCTGGAGAACCTCCAGACCGAGTTCTCCCTGTCGTACGTCTTCATCGCCCACGACCTCTCGATCGTCCGGCACATCTCCGACCGGGTCGGCGTCATGTACCTCGGCCGGATCGTCGAGATCGGCACCGACACCCAGATCTACGACCACCCCACCCACCCCTACACCCAGGCGCTGCTCTCCGCCGTCCCCGTTCCCGACCCCGAGGCGCGGGCCCACCGCGAGCGCATCATCCTCACCGGCGACGTGCCCTCCCCGGCCAACATCCCCTCCGGCTGCCGCTTCCGCACCCGCTGCTGGAAGGCCCAGGAACGCTGCGCCCTCGAAGTCCCGCTCCTGGCGGTCCCGGCGGTCTTCCGCCTCACCGACAGCCCGGCGCGGCACGACTCGGCCTGCCACTTCGCGGAGGAGAAGCAGGTGGTCCCCCCGGAGCACGACACGGGCGAACCCGAAGCCCCGCCGCGCCGCAGCTTCTTCCGCAAACCCGAAGCGCCTTAACGCCCAGGCAACTTGGCGGAATCGGATCCGATATACGAACACGAAAGACTCGACAGCGTACGGCCGTGCGGGTGCCGTGTACCGGCCGGGACGTCATGGCGTCCCGGCCGGCTGCCCCTTTTTTGGCTCGGTTCACCTCCGGGCGCTCAAGCCGGGCTCACTCGCCCTCCGAGGGCACGGGCCCTGTTGCGCGCGGGATATGCGGAACCGCTTGTTTCGATCGGTGACGACCGTGAGTATCGGGACCGTGACTCTGACACGACCGGCCCGGCTCGCGGGTGCCGCGCTCTGCGCCGCGCTGGCCCTCATCGCCGCCGTGTGGATCCTCAAGGACCTCGCCGCGCTCGGCTCGCCCGCCGACCTCGGCTGGTACTGGGCGGGGGACCACCACTTCCTCATCCGGGGGCGGTCCGCCACCTCCCTCGTCGACCCGGTGCTGCTCGCCGTCTCCGCCGCCACCGCCGTCGCCGCCCTCCGCTCGCGCCACGCGGCCTCCGCGCTCGCCGCGACCGGCGCCGTCACCCTCGCCCTGCGGCTGCCCGGACTCTGGGCGACCGACAGCGGGGCCCTCGTGACCGCCCTCCTCGCACTGGCCCTCGCCGCCGCACTGGTCGCTCTCGCCGCCGCCGGCCGCCGCCGCGTCACCACCTCGTACGAGCAGCCGCCCACCCGCCCCCGTACCGGCCCCGCCGTCACCGCCGGGGTCCTCCTCGCCGTCGCCGTGCTGGTCACGGTCGCGTGGGAGGTGTACTGGGCCGTCGAACTGCCCGTGGAGATCACCGTCGACCGGTTCGTCGGCGGCCGGTCCGTCATCAAACCGGCCCTCGCGCCCCCGCCCGGCTGGCTCTCCCTCGTCCTCGTCGCCCTGTACGGGACGGCCGCCGTCTCCGCCCTCGTACGGGCCCGCCACAGCCGGGCCTTCGGGCTCCTCGCCGGGGTGTTCCTCACGGCCGGCGGCATCGCCGACGTCGCGCGGACCGGCCGGAACGAACTCGTCGGCCGCGCCGAGGACCTCGCGACCGCACCCGGGATGGAGGTCCTCAGCGCCTTCTTCGGGCTGCTCGCAGGCGGCGCGGTGCTCGTCCTCCTCGCCGGGCGCGGCGCCCCCGCCGCCGTACCCGGCCCCTACCCGCCGCACAGGATGCCGCCCCCGGCCCCGCCCTACCCGCCGCCGCCCGGCTGGTGACTCAGCTCCCCTCCTCCGGTCGCCCTTCCGACAGCCCCAGGGACCGCCGCAGGAAGTCCACCTGAAGCAGCAGCAGGTTCTCCGCCACCTGCTCCTGCGGTGTCATGTGGGTCACCCCGGACAGCGGCAGCACCTCGTGCGGCCGGCCCGCCGCGAGCAGCGCGGAGGACAGCCGCAGCGCGTGCGCGACCACCACGTTGTCGTCCGCGAGACCATGGACGATCATCATCGGCCGCGCCGGGACCTCCGGTCCCGTGAGCCCGTCGTCGGTGAGCAGCGACTGCGCCGCGTACACCTCCGGATCGTCCTGCGGGGTGCCGAGGTACCGCTCCGTGTAGTGGGTGTCGTAGAGCCGCCAGTCCGTCACCGGCGCCCCGGCGACCGCCGCGTGGAACACGTCGGGCCGCTGGAGCACCGCCCGGGCCGCCAGATACCCGCCGTACGACCAGCCCCGGATCGCCACCCGTTCCAGATCGAGCGGGAAACGCCCGGCGAGCCCCTGGAGCGCGTCCACCTGGTCGTCGAGGGTCGGCGAGAAGTCCCGCAGGATCGCCTTCTCCCAGGCGGGGGAGCGGCCCGGCGTGCCCCGCCCGTCCGCCACGACCACCGCGAAACCCTGGTCCGCGAACCACTGGGACGTCAGATGCGGATTGTGCGCGGCGACCACCCGGGGCCCGTGCGGACCGCCGTACGGATCCATCAGGACCGGCAGCGGCCCGTCACCCTCCTCGTAACCGGAGGGCAGCAGCACCGCGCACGGGATCCGCCGGGCCCCCGCCTCCGTGAGCCGCACCCGGACGCCGATCACCGGCTCCTTCGCGTACGAGGCCACCACCGCGACCTGTTCGCCGTCCCGCAGCACCCGCGCCACGCTCCCCGGCGCCTCCGGCCGCGCCGACACGAGCACGGTCACCGCCCCGCAGCGCACCGCCCCGTGCACCCCGACACCCTCGGACAGCCGCTCGGCGCCCGCACCCGTCACCCGGTACACATGGACCTCACCGGTCTCCGGGGCCGCCGCACCCGCGCCCGCCGACGCCGACACGAGGACGTCGTCCGCCCCGATGTCCAGCACCGCGCGGACGTGCAGCCTGCCGTCGGTGAGCGTCTCGTCCCCGACGGCCAGGGCGCGGGCCCCGCTCTCGTCGCCGAGCCGCACCAGCCGCCCGTCCGGAGTCCACGCCGGCACCCCCGGCAGCAGCTCCAGCCACGCCGGGTCCCGCTCCTCCCGTACGGCCGTCGTCTCCCCGGACTCCGGGTCCACCGCCAGGAACACCTGTGCGCGCTGGTCCCGCGCCTGCACGAGCAGCAGCGGAGCGCCCGCCGCCGACCAGTGCACCCGCGCCAGATACGGATACCGCTCCCGGTCCCACCGCACCTCCGTACGGGCCCCGTCGAGCCCCATCACGAACAGCCGGACCTCCGCGTTGGCCGTGCCCGCCGCCGGATACGCCACCGGCTGCGGCTCCCGGTCCGGATGCGCCGGGTCGGCGATCCACCAGCGCCGTACCGCCCGCTCGTCGAACCGCGCGACGAGCAGCCGGTCCGAGCCCGGTGACCACCAGAAACCCCGCTCCCGGGACATGTCCTCCGAGGCGATGAATTCAGCCAATCCGTAGGACACGTGCGCGTCCTCCGGAACGGCCACCTCCCGGTCGCCGCCGCCGTCCGCGCCCACCACCCGCAGCGCGCCCTCCGCCACGTACGCCACGAGCCGCCCGTCCGGCGAGGGCCGGGGGTCGATCACCGGGCCCGGCACCGGCAGCTCCCGCGCCGTCCCGGCCCGCAACTCCGCCGTGAACAGCCGCCCCGACAGGGCGAACGCCGCCAACTCCACGGCCCCGTCCACCGCGTAGGACACCACCCCGGCCGAGCCCTCCCGGCTCCGCTCCCGGCGCGCCCGCTCCTGCGGCGACAACTCCTCCTCCGCCCCCGCGAGCAGCACCTCCGGGTCGGCCGCCACCCGCTCCACCGGCGCCCCGCCGTCACGGGGCAGGTCCAGGACCCAGAGCCGGTGGATGCGGTCCGTACCCGAGGCGGATCTGACGAACACCACGCGTTCCCCGTCCGGGGAGACCGAGAACGCACGCGGGACCCCCAGGGTGAACCGCTGGGTCCTGGCGTACTGGCGGGGGAAGGAGAGCCCGGCCGAGGGTGTGGCCGACTGCTGTCGAGACAAGGTCATGCGGCTGAAACTAGCGCTGTGCGCCCCCCTCGTGCCTCCGTCCGCCGATCGATGCGATGGCACGGATAGTTATGATCCGTAGCGCTAGGTGGGTATGCATCCGATCGGCATGCCCCCTGGCACATGCTGATCGACCGAACCGCTCGAATATCCGACCGAAGAAGTGTGGAGGTGAACCGCCGTGGCACTCTCGATCTCCGTGGTGGTGCTGCTGGCGATCGTCGTCTTCCTTCTGATCCGGAAATCCGGGTTGAAGGCCGGCCACGCGGCGATCTGCGCGCTCCTGGGCTTCTACCTGGCGAGCTCGTCCATCGCTCCGTCCATCAGCACCCTCACCACAAACGTGGCGAACATGGTCGGCGGCATCAAGTTCTGAGCCCCCGCACGACCTCCCGCACGCACTGACCTGCCAGGCGGCCGGACCTCGTAGGGTGGGGACATGTCCGATCTCCCCGCCCGCCGTCTGCTGCTCGTGCACGCGCACCCGGACGACGAGTCGATCAACAACGGCGCCACCATGGCCAGGTACGCGGCCGAGGGCGCCCTCGTCACCCTCGTCACCTGCACGCTCGGCGAGGAGGGCGAGGTCATCCCGCCCGAGCTCGCCCACCTGGCCCCCGACCGGGACGACCGGCTCGGCCCCCACCGTGTCGGCGAACTCGCCGCCGCGATGACCGAGCTGGGCGTCACCGACCACCGCTTCCTCGGCGGCCCGGGGCGGTTCCGCGACTCCGGAATGATGGGCGTCGAACAGAACAAGCGTGAGAACGCCTTCTGGAACACCGACGTCGACACCGCCGCCCCGTACCTCGTCGACGTGATCCGGGAGACCCGCCCGCAGGTCCTGATCACCTACGACCCCGACGGCGGCTACGGCCACCCCGACCACATCCAGGCCCACCGGGTCGCCATGCGCGCCGCCGAACTCGCCGCGGACCCCGCCTACCGCCCCGACCTCGGGCCCGCCCACACGATCGCCAAGATCTACTGGAACCGCGTCCCGCGGCCCGTCGTCGAGGCCGGCTTCGCCCGGCTGCGCGCCGAGGGCTCCGCCTTCCCCGCCCTCGCGGCGATCGACGACGTCCCCGGCGTCGTCGACGAGGACCGGATCACCGCCGAGATCGACGCGGGCCCGGAGCACACCGCCCGCAAGAGCGCGGCGATGGCCGCGCACGCCACCCAAGTCGCCGTCGACGGCCCCTCCTTCGCCCTCTCCAACGACCTGGGCCAGCCGATCCTCACCACCGAGTACTACGAGTTGGTCCGGGGCGTCCCCGGCGCCCCCGCGGGCGTACGCGAGACGGACCTCTTCGCGGGGGTGACCGCGTGAGCACCTCGGGTGCGGCTCCGGCGGCCTCCCGCAACGCCCGGTTCGCCTGGTACGCCGGACTGTTCGTCCTCGGCGCCCTCGTCGGCACGGCGGGCGCCCTCGTCCAGGCCGCCTGGCTCCCCGGCGGCCTGTTCCTCGCGCTCCTCGCGGCCACCGCCGTCTTCTACGGAGGACTGCGCGCGACCGGCACCCACGCCGGCGTCGTCGCCGGCGGAGGCGGCTGGCTCCTCGCCGTCATCCTGCTCAGCCTCGGACGCCCCGAGGGTGACGGGGTGTTCGCCGGAGGTGTCGGTGAGCTCCTCTTCCTCTTCGGAGGCATGGCGCTCGCTGTGATGTGCGCCACTCTGGGCCGGTTGCCGCGTCCGGCCCCGTGAACAGGACGACTTGAGACCGATGACGCCCTGACTTCGGCCGGATTGCCCGTCGTCCTTCACCCAGGGGTCAGGTATGTGACGGCGGCGGCCAGTATGGTGGTGCGCGCCGCCGAACCGCCCGGGTTACACGAGCATCTGCAAGAGCGGGCGGTGGAGCCAACCGGGAGATCCTGCTTTGAGTCGTGAAACTGGTCGAGAGACTGACAGTTCGTCCTCCGGCGCCCAGGGGCGCGGTGGAGCCGCGTACCCCTCGGGTACACCGCCGTACGGATCCCGCCAGTATCCGTCGCTCCACCCCTCGCAGGACGCGCCGGAGGAGACCGCCGCCGCGTCCGCTCCGCCGGAGGAGCCCAAGACGGAGACGACGCTGACGACCCGGATCCGGATCAACATCCCGGGTTCGCGTCCGATCCCGCCGGTCGTCGTCCGCAAGACGGTCGAGTCGCCCGCGCCCGACGCGGCGTCGGAGCCCGCTCCGGCCGTGGAGCGGTCGGCGCCCGAGCCGGTGGCGGCCGCCGAGCCGCCGCAGGCCGAGGAGGCGCCGAAGGCGAAGGAGCCGAGCGACTGGTTCGCCCGCCGCAAGGCGGCGCCCCAGGGCCCGGCCCCGGCGCCCGCGCTGCCGTCGGCCCCGACCCCGACCCCGAAGCCCGCCCCCCTCGGGCAGGAAGCCCAGGGCACGGGCTTCGCGGGCTCCGCGACCTCGGGCGTCCCGACGGTGGGCAACACCCCGTCGAGCCGCCCGGTCACGGCACCCCAGCCGACGGCCGGCAACCCGCTGTACGAGAGCGGCACTCCGGCGGGGGGGAACCCGACGTACACCGGGACCCCGGCGGGGGGCACGCCGATGTACCCGGGGACGCCGGCGGGCGGGACGCCGAGGTATGACGGCACCCCTGCGGGGGGTACGCCGATGCACCCAAGCACGCCTGCCGGTGGGACGCCGATGTACGACGGGACGCCGGGCGCCGGAAACCCGGGCTACGACGGGGCACAGGGCGTCGGTACGCCGGGTCTTGGCGGCGCCCCGGGCGCCGGAAACCCCGGATACGGCGGCACCCCGGGCGCGGGCAACCCCGGCTTCGACGGCACTCCCGCCGCCGGAACCCCCCTGTACACCGGGACGCCGGCCGCCGGTACGCCCGCGTACCGGGGCCCCGGCGCGGCCGCGCCGACCGGCCCCACCACGGGCCCGGTCACCGGCACCGCCTCGCTCGGCGGTCCGGCGCAGGGCCAGGGGCCGGGCCAGCGCCCGGGGCAGGGCCCCGGCCAGGGCCCCGGGCAGCGACCCGGCCGCGGGTCTGGCCAGGGCCCCGGGCAGCGGCCCGGGCAGGGCCCCGCCGGTCAGGGCCCCGCCGGTCAGGGTCTCGCCCAAGGACCGGGTCAGGGCCCCGGCCAAGGCCCCGGCCAGGGCCCCGGCCAGGGCCGCGGTCAAGGCCCCGGTCAGGACGCCGCGGGTTCCCCCTTCCCCGGCCCCGTCCAGGCCGGCGCCGGCTCCCCCTTCCCCGGCCCCGGCCAAGCCGGCGCTCCCCGCCTCTCCGACGACACCGCGATCCTCACCCCGCAGCCCCCCGCGCCCGCCCCCGGCCCCGGTCGCCCGGGCGCGCACGACGGCGGCGGGCACGTCTCCGGGGACACGCTCAGCAGCGGCATCCCCGTCGTCCCGCCGAAGGCGGCCCGCCCCACTCCCCGTGCCGAGGAGCGCACGGCCCCGGCCCCCGCGCCCGCACCGCGCCAGGCGGCGGCCGGCCGTGCCCAGGCGAAGAAGGGCCGCTCCAAGCTGGTCCTCGTCGCCGCGGGCGTCTTCGGTCTCGTCGGCGTCGCCTACGGCGCCGGACTCCTCCTCAACCACTCCGACGTCCCCAAGGGCACCACGGTGCTCGGCGTGGACATCGGCGGCGGTACGAAGGAGGAGGCCGTCAACAAGCTGGACGCGACCCTCGGCAAGCGCGCCGCCACCCCGCTCCAGCTCGACCTGGGCGGCAAGAAGCTCCAGCTGCCCCCGGAGAAGGCGGGCCTGGCGCTCGACAGCCAGGAGACCGTCCGCGCCGCAGCGGGCAGCGACTACAACCCCGTCTCGGTCATCGGCTCCCTCTTCGGCGGCGAGCGGGTCGCCAAACCGGTCTTCCCGGTCGACGAGGAGAAGCTCGCCGTCGCCCTGCGCGACCTGGCCGGCGCGTCCGCCTCGGCCACCGAGGGCACGATCCTCTTCACGCCGAACAAGGTGACGCCCGTCGAGGGCAAGCCGGGCAAGGGCCTCGACCTCCAGCGCTCGATGATCTCCGTCCGGGACGCCTTCCGCGCCCAGGTGGAGACGGGCCAGAACCGGCTCGTCGAACTGCCGGTCACCACCCGCCGACCCAGCGTCACCAAGGCCGAGCTCGACCGGGCGATGAAGGACTTCGCCACCCCCGCCATGTCCGGCCTGATCCGGATCTACGCGGGCGGCAAGTACATCGACTTCGGCCCGGCGCGGTCCCTGCCGCAGATCCTCTCCATGAAGGCCGTGAACGGCCGTCTGGTGGAGGTCTACGACAAGAAGGCGATCGACCGGCTCCTCGACGGCGCCTTCGACGGGGTCATGATCACCAAGGGCGACGGCGCCAAGCACCAGGTGTCGGCCGACGACGTCGCCTACGTGATGCGCGACGCGCTGCGCGGCAAGACGAAGGCCGAGCGCACGAAGACGATCGACCTCAGCGGCGAGGGCTGACAGCCCCTGCCCCGGCCAACGAGCCCCCGCCCCTCCCGGGACGGGGGCTCGTCCGCGTCGAACCGCCCGTGCCGTGAGCTCAGTGGGCGACCAGGACGGCGGAGAGGGCGAGCGCCCCGGGCAGGGCCTGGGCGAAGAGGATGCGGCGGTTGGCGGTGGCGGCGCCGTAGATCCCGGCGATGACGACACAGGACAGGAAGAAGACGCACACGCGGAAGCCGGTGGGGTCGTCGGCGATGAGACCCCAGACCAGGCCCGCGGCGAGGAAGCCGTTGTAGAGGCCTTGGTTGGCGGCCATGGCGGCGGTGTCGCGGGCCATCGCGGCGTCGAATCCGGAGAAGCGGCGGCCGATCCCCTTCTGCCACAGGAACATCTCCATCACCAGGATGTAGGCGTGCAGCAGGGCGACGAGGGCGACGAGGATGTCCGCGGTCAGGGGCATGGCCGTATTCTGCCGCCGGGTCCGGTGGGAGGGAGCGCGACGCGAGGGACGGAGGACAACTCCGCCCTCCTCCAGGTGGCCAGGCCCTAGACCTCGTACGAGCGTACGAGGCGGGCGAGTTGCCGGCCCGCCACCTGGAGCGGTTCCTCGCTGCGGCTGACCTGGGCGGTGACTTCGGCGCCTTCCAGGGCGGAGATGACGGTGCTCGCCAGTTCCCGGGCGCTCTCGGAGGGGAAGCCGCAGCGCAGCAGCTTGTCGTGGACGAGCTGCTCCCAGCCGCGCAGTGCGTCGGCGCACGCCTGCTGGATCTCCGAGTCGGTACCGAGCGTCTCCAGGGCCGCAGCCGTGACGGGGCAGCCGTCGATCCAGCCCGACTCCCGCAGTTCGTCGGCGAGTTGCCGGGCGCAGGCCGCCACCGCCTCCGCCGGGTCGTCCTCGCTGTCCAGCGCCGTCCGCAGGAGCGTCGCGAACTCCTCGGTACTGAGCTTGATCGCGGCGACGGCGACGGCCTCCTTGCCGCCCGGGAAGAAGTGGTAGATGGACCCGAGGGTGGCCTCCGCCTCCTGCGCGATCTGTTTGATTCCCGTACCGACATAGCCCTGCCGCTGCAGGAGGCGTGAGGCGGCGACGACGATCCGGTCCCGAGTGCTGGTCTGCATGGGGCCACAGTATCCGCTCATTGGGTAGAGCGCTCGTTCTAGAGCTGTGCTACGTTTTCACCACGCACTGAGTAGAGCGTTCGTTTTAGCGAGGAGTGGGGATCATCATGAGCAGCACCACGCAGTCGGTCACCGTCATCGGCCTCGGCCCCATGGGGCAGGCCATGGTCGGCGCCTTCCTCGACCGCGGGTACGCGGTCACCGTCTGGAACCGCACCGCGTCCCGCGCGGACGACCTGGTCGCACGGGGGGCCGTGCTCGCGCCGAGCGTGAAGGAGGCCCTCGCCTCCAACGAGCTGGTGATCCTCAGCCTCACGGACTACGACGCCATGTACGCCACGCTCGAACCCGCCGAGGCCGCCCTCACCGGCCGGGTCCTGGTGAACCTCAGCTCGGACACGCCGGAGAAGGCCCGTGCCGCGGCCCGTTGGGCCGCCGAGCGGGGCGCCGTCCAGCTGACCGGCGGCGTCACCGTGCCGCCGTCCGGGATCGGCCAGGCCGAATCGTCGACCTTCTACAGCGGCCCGCGTGAGGTCTTCGAGCAGCACCGGCCCGCGCTCGAAGCCATCACGGGGCGGACCGACCACCGGGGAGAAGACCCCGGGCTCGCCGCGCTGATGTACCAGATCGGCATGGTCATGTTCTGGACGTCCATGCTGAGCTACTGGCAGGCCGTCGCCCTCGCCGACGCCAACGGCCTGAAGGCGGCGGACATCCTGCCGCACGCCGTGGAGACCGCGAACTCGCTGCCGGGGTTCTTCTCCTTCTACGCCGAGCGCATCGACGCCGGCCGGCACATCGGCGACGTGGACCGCCTCGCCATGGGGATGGCCAGCGTCGAGCACGTCCTGCACACCAACGCGGACGCGGGAGTCGACACCACGCTTCCGGCCGCCGTCGTCGAGCTCTTCCGGCGCGGCATGGACACCGGCCACGCCGCGGACAGCTTCTCCACGCTGGTGGAGTCGATGAAGAAGGCCGGGGCGTAACCGCGTCCGCCCGACGCGGTGCCGGCCGCGCCGGGGCGGCGCCTGCCGCTCAGGCGCGCGGCATCGCCTTCACCGCCGCCTCCGCGATGCCCCTGGCCTCCTTCTCGCAGGTCTCGGCCGGGTGCCTCTCGCCTCCCAGGGAGGTGACCACGACCAGGTTCCCCGTGCGTACGTACAGGGTGCACGTCGTCTGCCAGCCGGTCGAATTGTCCCAGAAGGCCTCGTCCGCGAAGGAGAGGCCGGTCTCCGGTCGTTCGCCCTTCGCGGACTCCGCGAATTGGCTCTTCTGGCGTTCCGTCGCGTTCTCGTCCGTGCGCGTGCTGCGGCGCAGTTCCCACCGGACCGTGGCGTGGGCGTCGGAGCTCCAGCCGTTCGACTGGTTCACGTCCTTGTCGTGCCACGCGCAGCTCGTGGACGCGCTGTCCGAGTACTCGGAGTACTGGTCCTGGTCCGCCAGCCGTTCCGGCAGCGGGAGCTTCGGTGCCACGTCCGCGCAGACCGGCATCGTGATGTAGAGGTCCGGCGGCCCGGCGGCGACGCCCCCTTCCCGTACGAACCACCAGGCCCCTGCGCCGAGGACGCACAGCGAGACGGCGACGGCGGCGGCGGCGAGCGCCCCCCGCCGCCGCCGGGGGCGGGCGGGTGCGGCGGCGGCCGGCCGGGTGGCCACGGCCGTCGGGGCGGCGCGGCCTCCGCCGGGCGGTACGACCACCGTGCGCTCGGGGTCGTCGCCGCCCCGGGTGAGGAGGTGGTCGACGGCCCGCTGCTGGTCGGCGACCATCGCGTGGACGGCGGGCGGCCACTGCCGGGCCGCCGGGGCCGCCGGGCCGAGCGCCGCGAGGAGCTGCGCCGGGGTGGGCCGGGCCGCCGGGTCCTTGGCCAGGCACCACGTCAGGAGGCCGCGCAGCTCCGGCGGTACGGCGTCGAGGCCGGGCTCGGTGTGGACGACGTTGTAGAGGTACTGGAGGGTCGAAGGACCCGCGAACGGGCTCGTGCCGGTCGCCGCGAGGGCCAGTACCGATCCCAGCGAGAACACGTCGCTCGCGGGGGTGAGTTCCTTCCCCTCCGCCTGCTCGGGCGACATGAACGCCGGTGAGCCGACGACCAGGCCCGTCCCGGTCAGCTCGGTCATGTTCCCGCCCTCGGCCGCCCGCGCGATGCCGAAGTCGATGACGCGGGCCCCGTCCTCCGACAGCAGGACGTTCTCCGGCTTCAGATCGCGGTGGATGAGACCCGCCCGGTGGATCTCGTGCAGCGCGGTCGCCAGCTGTACGGCGAGCCGCCGTACCGTCTCGACGGGCAGGGTGCCGGACCGTTCCACCGCCGCCCCGAGCGAAGGACCGGCGACGAACACGGACGCGAGCCACGGTGTGGGCGCGTCCGCGTCGGCGGCCATCACGGCCGCCGTGCCCGCCCCGGACACCCTCCGGGACGCCTCGACCTCGCGCCGGAACCGGGCGCGGAAGTCCTCGTCGGCGGCGAGCCGGGCATGCACCTGCTTCACGGCGGCGAGCCTGCCGTCCGGCGCGGTGCCGAGGAAGACGCGGCCCATGCCGCCGCGCCCGAGTTCGGCGAGGAGCCGGTACGGGCCGGCCTGGCGCGGGTCGGAGGGCCCGAGGGGCCGTGTCATCGGGCGCCCTTCGTCTTCAGTGCCGCGACGACCCCCATGGCCTGCCGCCCGAGGTCCTCGGTCAGGGCCTCACACGTCCCCAGCGGGTAGTGGGGGCCCTGGACCTTGACGAACAGCTCCATGTTCACGTCCCGGCCGTACAGCACGCAGGTACCGTCGGGCTTGTACCAGAGCGACTCCTCCACGAAGTCGAGCGACGTGCCGCGGTGGGTCTTGCCCCTCATGTACATGCCCTCGTAGTGCTCCTTCGCCAGTTCCGCGCCGGTGGGGCCGCCGGCCCGGCTGAGGTATCGGCTCCAGATGATGGTGATCTCGTCACCGGAGCGGGTGTTCCAGACGCACTGGTTGTTCTGCCCGCTGTCCCCGGTGTGCGGAGGGCCACCGTCCTTGTACGGCCACGACGTGAACCCGGCGGGCAGCTTCAGCGCCGTGCCCGCCTTCGCGCAGTACGGCAGCGTGCCCGTGTACGCGTCCGCCACCTGGCTCAGCGGCACGTTCCCCGGCGTCGGTACGGGCTCGTCGACGACCATGTAGAACACGTCATCCGCCCAGCCCGTCGCCGCCCCCGCCGCCCCGGTGACCGCGAGGACCCCGGCGGTGACGGCGGCGACCGTCCAGCGCCGGCGGCCCCGGCTCCGTACCCGGGGGAGGGGAGCGGGATCGGCCGGGGGGACGGGCGCGGTCGCCGGTACCGCGCTCACCAGCCGGTCGATCTCCGCCCGCTGCTCCGCGATCCGCCGGTGCACGCCCTCCGGCCAGGGCCGCGCCGACGGCGTGACCGGGCCGACGAGGGCGAGCAGCTCCTGCGGGGAGGGCCGCCGGGCCGGGTCCTTGGCGAGGCAGGCCGTGAGGAGGCCGCGCAGGCCGGGCGGTACGGCGCCGAGGTCGGGTTCCTCGTGGGCGATGCTGTACATCAGGGCGGGGGCGGAGGTACCGGCGAACGGCGTCCTCCCCGTACAGGCCACGGCCAGGGTGGCGCCGAGCGCGAAGACGTCGGCCGCGGGCCCCGGGGTCTCGCCCCGGATCTGCTCGGGTGCCATGAAGGCGGGGGAGCCGATGAGCGCGCCGGTGTGCGTCAGCTTCGTCAGATGGTCCCCGGCCCGGGCGATGCCGAAGTCAATGACACGGACGCCGTCGTCGGTGAGCATCACGTTGGACGGCTTCAGGTCCCGGTGCACGAGTCCCACGCGGTGGATGTCGGCCAGCGCCTGGGCGAGGCCGGCGGCCACCCGCCGTACCGACTCCTCGGGCAGGACGCCCGCCGAGAGCACGTCGCTCAGGGGGAGCCCCGGGAGGAAGAGCGAGGCCAGCCACGGTGTCGCCGCGTCCGGGTCGGCGTCGACGACGGGCGCCGTGTAGGCGCCGGAGACCCGGCGCGAGGCGTCGACCTCCCGCCGGAACCGGGACCGGAAGCCCTCGTCGTCGGCGAGGTCGGCGTGCACCTGCTTGACGGCGGTGAGCCGTCCGTCGGCGGCCACGCCGAGCAGGACCCGGCCCATCCCGCCCTGCCCCAGTACCGCGACCGTACGGAACGGCCCGACCTGCGACGGCTCGTTCGGCGTCCATGGACGCATGTGATCACCCTCCCCCGTGAATGCGGAAGGGATCCTAATCGCGCCGGCGCCCGCCCGTCCGGATTCCTCACGTGATCCGCAAGACACCCACGGGCGCCGTCAGTTCAGTCGGGCCCTGGCCGCCCGCGCCCGGCGGCGGATCGTCGTCGCCGACTCCGGGTCCACGGCCTCCATCACCCGCGCGTACGCCTCCATCTCGGCCGCTCCGACCAGGAACTCGCCGCGCTGGACGAGCAGCTCGGCCCGCTCGTAGCGCAGTCTGGCGGGGTGGGAGGGGAGCAGCAGGGAGAGCTCCACCGCCCACAGGGCCACGTCGGAGCGTTCCGGGCGGGGGGCCGCCCAGGCGCGGATGTTGTTGAGGACGCGCAGCACGATCGCGCCGGGTTCGGCGGGGCGGAGCATCGAGCGGTCGAGGGCCTCGCCCGTCGCGCTCGCCACCAGGAGTTCGGCGTCCGCGCCGGTCATGGCCCGCCCGCCCGCGAAGGGGTCCGCGAGGTTCAGGTCGGCCGGGTCTCCGAAGCCCACGACGAAGTGGCCGGGGAGCCCGAGGCCGTACACGGGCGCGCCGGCCCGGCGGGCGACCTCCATCCAGACGACGGAGAGCAGGATGGGCAGGCCGCGGCGGCGCCGCAGCACCTCGTGGAGGAGCGAGGACTCCAGGCGCTGGTAGTCGGCGGGGACGCCCTCGAAGCCCTCGTGGCGGCCGAGGAGCGCGGCGAGTTCGCCGGCCCAGTCGCCGGTGATCCGGGTCGCGTACGGGAGGAGCCCGGCGAGGCGGTCGAGTTCGATCTCCGCCTGGTCGAGGTCGTGCCGGGTGACGGTGGGATCGGCGACGGCCCCGATGAGGAGGCAGAGCCGGGCGAGGTCGGGCCGTTCCGTCCGGGCCTCCTCCGCGAACTCCCGCCGCCAGTCGACCACCTCGCCCGCCCCACCTGCCGCGCCCGATCCGCCCGCTTCTTCGCCGTCCCGTGCGTCCGGTGGTTCCTCGTCCGTCACGCCTCCGCCCATCGGTAGTGGTGGTAGTGGTGGTGGGGCGCGAAGCCCATGCCGTCGTACAGCGCCCGGGCGCCGTCGTTGTCGGCCTCCACCTGGAGCCAGGCCGCCGACGCGCCCTCGTCGAGGGCCTGTCGGGCGAGCGCCGTCATGACGGACGTCGCCAGGCCACGGCGCCGCTGGGCCGGGTCGACCTCGACGGCCATGAAGCCGGCCCAGCGTCCGTCGACGACGCACCGCCCGATCGCCGCCGGTACCCCTTCCGTGCCCGCCACGGACGCGAACCACACACTCGGTCCCGAGCCGAGCACCGGCCGTACCGCCGGGCTCGGCCGGCCGAAGCGCTGGTAGCGGCGCAGCCACGGCTCGTCGACGGTGCGGGAGAGGCGTACGGCGGAGACGTCGGCGTCCAGGTCGCCGATCGCGGCGAGCGCCCCGATCCGCACCTCGGCGGAGACCTCGCGCCGCCAGCCATGCCGTTCGAGCGCGGCGCAGAGCAGCTCCTGGGTGCCTTCGGCGCCGGTCGAGGTCTGCACGTACGCGGGGAGCTGCCGGGCCGCGTACCACGCGCGTACGTGGGCGAGCGCGTCGGCGACCGGGAGTCCCGGATCACCGAGCGGCAGGGCGGAGTTGGCCCGCCGGGTGAAGCCGTCGGCGGCCCGCAGGGTCCATTCGCCGAGGGCTTCGCTCTCGGTCGGCTGCCACGCGCGCGCGGTGGCCCGCGCCAGTTCGTGGAAGGTGGCGGAGGGGCCGCGCCGGCGGGCCGGGGCGGCGGGGACGACCTTGCCCGCGACCAGCGCCGAGTCCGGGATCCGGACGCTCTCGCCGCTCTTTCGTGTGATCAGCAGCACAGCTTCGTCCCATGATGTGAGAACTCCGACCGCGTCGGTGAACCGCCCACCCGCTGACGGCGACTCTGTCACGTACCGAACGGAGACACGTTTTCCCACGTCAGCCCTGGTGATCCGGACCTCAAGCCGCCCTCCGCCGGTGAATTCCACAGCTTCTCCGCCCCTCCTGTTCGGATCGCCCCCAAGAACGGAGATACTAGGTGCGGGCATCGACGACGCCGCGCTCCCGCGCAGACCAGCCCTATCGAGGAGGAACGACAGCGTGACCTACGTCATCGCGCAGCCTTGTGTCGACGTGAAGGACAAGGCGTGCATCGAGGAGTGCCCCGTCGACTGCATCTACGAGGGCAAGCGGTCCTTGTACATCCACCCGGACGAATGCGTCGACTGCGGGGCCTGTGAGCCGGTCTGCCCGGTCGAGGCGATCTTCTACGAGGACGACACCCCGGAGGAGTGGAAGGACTACTACAAGGCGAACGTCGAGTTCTTCGACGAGCTCGGCTCGCCCGGTGGTGCCTCCAAGCTCGGCGAGATCGAGCGTGACCACCCCTTCATCGCCGCCCTGCCGCCGCAGAACGGCTGATCGACCGCTTCAGGTCGTATCCGGTCCCGTACGGCGTCGGCCGCCGTGCGGGACCGAGGCGTTTCCCGACGCCTCTCCCCAGTTCGTACGAGGAAGTGAGAGCCACCCGTGAGCGCAGTCTCTTCGCGCCTGCCCGTCTTCCCCTGGGACAAGCTGGAGCCGTACAAGAAGACGGCCCTCGCGCACCCGGACGGAATCGTGGACCTCTCGGTCGGCACGCCCGTCGACCCGGTCCCCGCGCTGATCCAGGAGGCCCTGGTCGCGGCGGCGGACTCGCCGGGCTATCCCACGGTGTGGGGGACGAAGGAGCTGCGGGACGCGCTCACCGGCTGGTGCGGGCGGCGGCTCGGCGCGGTGGACTTCGCCCACGAGAACGTGCTGCCGGTGGTGGGCTCCAAGGAACTGGTGGCGTGGCTGCCGACGCAGCTGGGGCTCGGCGCGGGTGACGTGGTCGCGTACCCGCGGCTCGCGTACCCGACGTACGAGGTCGGGGCGCGGCTCTGCGGCGCGACCCCCGTCGTGTACGACGACCCCACGCGGCTGGACCCGACCGGGCTGAAGCTGCTCTGGCTCAACTCCCCGTCGAACCCGACCGGCAAGGTGCTGGGCAAGGACGAGCTGACCCGGATCGTGGCCTGGGCGCGGGAGCACGGCGTCCTCGTCTTCTCCGACGAGTGCTACCTGGAGCTGGGCTGGGAGGCCGACCCGGTCTCCGTGCTGCACCCGGACGTCTGCGGTGGTTCGTACGAGGGGATCGTCGCCGTCCACTCGCTGTCCAAGCGCTCCAACCTGGCGGGCTACCGGGCCGCGTTCGTCGCGGGCGACGCGGCGGTGCTCGGTGAGCTGCTCCAGATCCGCAAGCACGGCGGCATGATGACCGCGGCGCCGGTCCAGGCGGCGACGGTGGCGGCGCTCGGTGACGACGCGCACGTGGCCGAGCAGCGGGAGCGGTACGCGGCCCGGCGGGCGGCGCTGCGGGCGGCCCTGGAGGGGCACGGCTTCCGGATCGAGCACAGCGAGGCGAGCCTGTACCTGTGGGCGACCCGGGACGAGCCGTGCTGGGAGACCGTGGCGTACCTGGCGGAGAAGGGCGTCCTGGTGGCGCCCGGCGACTTCTACGGCGAGGCGGGGGAGCGGTTCGTGCGGGTGGCCTTCACGGCCACGGACGAGCGCGTCGAGGCGGCGGTCAAGCGGCTCGGCTGACGGCCGGCCTCGAAACAGGGCGGAGGGCCCGGGGAGCAGCTGCTCCCCGGGCCCTCCGTCGTGCGGCGCTGCCGTGCGTGGGTGCGTGCAGTGCGTGTGGTGCGTGCGATCAGCCGATCGGCAGGCCGCCGAGGGTCTGGCCGGTCGGCAGGTCGCCGAGGCCGCCGCCCAGGGCGCCGTCGGTCGGGGCCTCCGCGCTCTCGGCCGCGGCGCCGGCGGTCTCGCCGACGACCTCGCCCGCGCTGCCGGCGGTCTCGCCGGCGAGCTCCTGGGCGGCCGGGGTGGCGGTCTTGCCCGCCGCGCCGACGGTCTTGCCGGCGGCGGGGACGGCCGTGCCGACGGCCTGGCTGCCGGTGGAGCCGACGACGCCGGTGGCGGCCTGCGAGGTGCTGTCGACGGCGGTGCCCGCACCGGCGGCGTCCAGGGCGGTGACGCCGCCGAGGGCGCCGGTCGGCGCGAGGCTGTGGTCCAGGGCGCTCGCGGAGCCGGCCGCACCGACCACGGGGGCTGCTCCGGCCGCGATGAGGAGGGCGGCGCGGGCGATCCGACGGGTCAGGGGGAGGGACATGGTGCTCCTTCGACGAGGTGCGAGGGGTTCGTTCGGACGCAGTGACAACCGGCCCTGGGGCGGGAGAGGTTGCGGCGGTCGAAGGTAAAGAGTTGGTAATGCGTCGTATTGTCGGGTGGGGAGGAAAACGGACGAAGACGTCATTGCGTAGACGCCTGCCGAACCGTCACTTCCCTTGTCCCGCAAGGGAAGGGGGAGGGTGGGGCGCAGGGCGTGAAAAGCGGCTCGGAACGGTGGTGAATTTCTCCGGGCGCCGACCCGGCCCGTCCCACCACCGAGTGAACGACCGCACGGGTGATCGACTGCCTCGCGAGCGTCTCCGGCTACCTCGCGAGCCGGATGCGGACGGTCTCGGCGCTCCCGGCGGCCGCTCCCGGGGACACCGACCAGCCGCCAGCGGCCTCGCCGGCCCGCCACACCCGGCCGCCGTAGACGACCTCCGTGATGCGCAGCGCGTCCGCCCGCGCCACCGCCCACTGCGCCAGCTCCCAGCCGCGCCGCTCGTCCGCGCCGTCCGCGCCGTCCGCGCCGTCGGCGTCGCGCGCCGCCTCCGCCCCCTCCGCGGCCCGTACCGGCACCACGAGGACCGGCGGCTCCGCCGCCGACCGGCCCGCGCTCGGACCGCCCGTGACCGCCCGGGGCGCCGCCTTCTCGCCGAAGGCCCGCACCAGCTCCGTACGCACGAGCTCCGGATCGCCCGGCCGGCCCTCCGTCTCGTTCGCCGTGCAGGTCAGCGCCGCCGGCGCCCGGCCCGTCAGCGCCGCCGCGAGCAGCGTGGCGTCCGGCTCGTGCTTCGCGTACGCCTGCGGGAAGCCGCTCTTCTGCACCTTCTGCGCCGCCACCGTCAGCGGCAGCCGCGAATACCCCCGGACCTTCTCCAGGCCCTCGTAGAACTTCCCCGCCGAGTACACCGGGTCCATGATCTGCGCCGGCGTCCCCCAGCCCATCGACGGCCGCTGCTGGAACAGGCCGAGCGAGTCCCGGTCGCCGTGCTCGATGTTCCGCAGCGCCGACTCCTGGAGCGCCGTCGCGAGCGCGATCGTCACCGCACGTTCCGGGAGCCCCCGGGTGGTGCCCACGGCCGAGATCGTCGCCGCGTTCGACGCCTGCTCGGGCGTGAACTCGTAGCGGTTCTCGCCACTGCCCACACTGCAGCGTGGCGTGCCCTTGCTCCCTGTCATCTGGTGCACGGCCACGTACGAGGCGAGGCCGAGGAGCACGGCGAAGGCGGCCGCGGAACGGGCGAGGCGGCCGCGACGGGCGGGGCGGATGGGCTCGGACACGGGGCCCACCGTACTGGAGGCCGCGTTAGGGTCGGCACATGGCTGACATCACCCCGCTCGACACGCCCCTCGACCTGTCCCAGGACGGGGCCGCGCTCACCGCCGCCCTCGTCGACTTCCCGTCCGTCAGCGGGACCGAGAAGCCGCTCGCGGACGCCATCGAGCAGGCGCTTCGCGGCCTGCCGCACCTCACCGTCGACCGCTACGGCAACAACGTCGTCGCCCGCACCCGCCTCGGCCGCGGCGAGCGGGTCGTCCTCGCCGGCCACATCGACACCGTGCCGATCGCCGACAACGTGCCCTCACGGCTCGACGAGGACGGCATCCTGTGGGGCTGCGGCACCTCCGACATGAAGTCCGGGGTCGCCGTCCAGCTGCGGATCGCCGCCACCGTCCCCGCGCCCAACCGCGACCTCACCTTCGTCTTCTACGACAACGAGGAGGTCGCCGCCGACCTCAACGGCCTCGGGAAGATCGCCGCCGCGCACCCCGACTGGCTGGAAGGCGACTTCGCCGTCCTCCTCGAGCCCTCCGACGGCCAGGTCGAGGGCGGCTGCCAGGGCACCCTGCGCGTCATCCTGCACACCGCGGGCGAGCGCGCCCACTCCGCGCGCTCCTGGATGGGCTCCAACGCCATCCACACCGCCGCCCCGATCCTCGCCCGCCTCGCCTCGTACGAGCCGCGCAAGCCGGTCATCGACGGCCTGGAGTACCACGAGGGCCTCAACGCCGTGGCGATCCAGGGCGGCGTCGCCACCAACGTCATCCCCGACGCCTGCACGGTCACCGTCAACTACCGGTACGCGCCCGACCGCTCGCCCGCCGAGGCCCTGGCCCACGTCCGCGAGGTCTTCGCCGACTGCGACATCGCCGAGGTCGTCGTCGACGACGAGAGCCCCGGCGCCCTGCCCGGCCTCTCCCACCCGGCCGCCGAGGCCTTCATGAAGGCCGTCGGCGGCAGCGCCCAGCCCAAGTTCGGCTGGACCGACGTCTCCCGCTTCAGCGCCCTCGGCGTGCCCGCCGTCAACTACGGGCCCGGCGACCCGATCTACGCGCACAAGCGGGACGAGCACGTTCCCGTCGACCGGATCCACCACTGCGAGGCACGGCTCCGCGACTGGCTGACCGCCTGACTTCCGTAATTTCGCGTTTCGTCACCTCTGTGGTCCTACGCTGACCGGACCAGAAGATCAGTTGGCGGTCGAAGTGGACCGCCGATCGGCGGAGGGAGCAGGCCATGGGCATTCCCGAGGGAATGGCGAAGCCCGAGGAACAGCGACTCGGTCCGGTGCTCAGGCGGCGGGACCAGATCCAGCCGGGCACCACGGACCAGCGGCTGCTCGACACCGAGGGCGACTCGGAGTGGGTGCACACCGACCCCTGGCGCGTCATGCGCATCCAGTCCGAGTTCGTCGAGGGCTTCGGCGCACTCGCCGAACTGCCGAGCGCGATCAGCGTCTTCGGCTCGGCCCGCACGAAGCCGGACTCGCCCGAGTACGAGGCGGGCGTACGGATCGGCCGGGCGCTCGTCGAGGCCGGCTTCGCGGTCATCACGGGCGGCGGCCCGGGCGCCATGGAGGCGGCCAACAAGGGGGCCAGGGAGGCCAAGGGCGTCTCGGTGGGCCTCGGCATCGAGCTCCCCTTCGAGCAGGGGCTCAACCCGCACGTCGACATCGGCGTGAACTTCCGCTACTTCTTCGTCCGCAAGACGATGTTCGTGAAGTACGCGCAGGGCTTCGTCGTCCTGCCCGGCGGACTCGGCACCCTCGACGAGCTCTTCGAGGCGCTGACCCTGGTCCAGACCCGGAAGGTCACCCGCTTCCCGATCGTCCTCTTCGGCACGGAGTACTGGAAGGGCCTCGTCGACTGGCTCCGCGACTCGGTCGTAGCAGGCGGCAAGGCCTCGGAACGCGACCTCCTCCTCTTCCACGTCACAGACGACGTGGAGGAAGCGGTCACCCTGGTGACAAAGGAAACGGGGAAGTAGGCCCCCCAGGGGGCGCCGTGTCCCGGCGCCCCCTGGCGCCGCTCTACGCCAACCCGCGCCGCGCGACCGCCGGCGGCCGATGCCCTGCGATGGACGCCACCATGTCCAGGACCTGACGGGTCTCGGCGACCTCGTGCACCCGGTACACCTGGGCCCCGAGCCATGCCGACACCGCCGTCGTCGCCAAAGTGCCCAGCACCCGCTCCTTGACCGGCCGATCCAACGTCTCCCCGACGAAGTCCTTGTTCGACAGGGACACCAGCACCGGCCACCCCGTCCCCGCCATCTCCCCCAGCCGCCGAGTCGCCTCCAGGCTGTGCCGGGTGTTCTTACCGAAGTCGTGCCCCGGGTCGATCATGATCCCGTCCCGCCGCACCCCGAGCGCCACCGCCCGCTCCGCGAGCCCCACCGTCACCCGCAGGATGTCCGCCATCACGTCCTCGTACGCGACCCGGTGCGGCCGCGTCCGCGGCTCGGCGCCACCCGCGTGCGTGCACACGAGCCCCGCGCCGTACTTGGCGGCCACCTCGGCGAGCCCCGGGTCGACCCCGCCCCACGCGTCGTTCAGGACGTCCGCCCCGGCCTCGCACACCGCCGCGCCGACCTCCGCCCGCCAGGTGTCCACGCTGATGACCACGTCGGGATGGCGCCTGCGGACCTCCGCGACGAAACCGACCGTGCGCCGCGCCTCCTCCTCGGCCGTCACCTCCTCGCCGGGGCCCGCCTTCACCCCGCCGATGTCGATGATCGCCGCCCCCTCGGCCACGGCCTGCTCGACCCGGGCGAGCGCCGGCTCGTCCCGGAAGGTCGCGCCCTGGTCGTAGAAGGAGTCCGGGGTCCGGTTCACGATCGCCATGATCACCGGCTCGTGCGGCCCGAATTCACGCCGTCCCAAGCGCAGCATCCCTTTTGTCCTCCCTCGTGTCCGTTCGCCTGCGACCCTAGCTGTCAGTGACGCATGGCACGATCGGCACGGGACGATTTCCACTCCGGGGAGAGGCGCGCAGGTGTTCTGGTTTCTGCTCATCACGATGGTCGTGGTCGTGGCCGCGGTGACGCTCGCCGTGGTCGGCGGCGGCGACAGCGAGGTGCTGCCCGAGGTGGCGCCCGAGCAGCTCGTCGACCCCTTCCCGACGGCCCGCCCGGTCGACCGTGCCGACGTCGAGGCGCTCCGCCTCCCCGTCGCGGTCCGCGGCTACCGGATGGCGGACGTCGACGACGCCCTGGTCCGCCTCGGCGCCGAACTGGCCGAGCGGGACGCCCGGATCGCCGAGCTCGAGGACGCGCTCGCGGGAGCGGCCGCCGCCGCCGGTCACGGAGAGGACGAGCCGGCATGACGGCCGGCGGGCCGATCCCGGGTCCGGACGGGCGGCTGCGCTGCCCCTGGGGGCTGTCGACCGAGGACTACGTGGCGTACCACGACGAGGAGTGGGGCCGCCCGGTCCACGGCGACGACGCGCTCTTCGAGCGGCTCTGCCTGGAGGCGTTCCAGTCGGGTCTGTCGTGGATCACGATCCTGCGCCGCCGGGAGGGCTTCCGGCAGGCCTTCGACGGCTTCAAGATCGCCTCCGTCGCCACCTTCGGCGAGGCGGACCGCGAGCGGCTCCTCGCCGACGAGGGCATCATCCGCAACCGCGCGAAGATCGACGCGACCCTCGCCAACGCGCGCCTGCTCGCCACCTGGTCCCCGGGCGAACTCGACACCCTGATCTGGTCCCACGCCCCCGCCGCGGGCCGCCCCGCCCCGCGTACGGTCTCGGAGGTCCCGGCGGTCACGGACGAGTCCACGGCCCTCTCGAAGGCACTCAAGAAGCGCGGCCTCCGCTTCATCGGCCCCACCACGGCCTACGCCCTGATGCAGGCGTGCGGCCTGGTCGACGACCATGTGGCGGGGTGCGTGGCCCGGGGCGGCCGGTAGCGGCCGCCCGCCCCGCTTCGGCCCGCCCCCCGCGGCCTCCGCTCAGCGGCCCAGGTACTTCGGCTTCTCCTTCGCGATGAAGGCGCGGACCGCGATCGTGTGGTCCTCCGACGAGCCCGCCAGGGCCTGGAGTTCCTCCTCCTTCTCCAGGGCCTCGGCGAGCGAGTGGTCGGCGCCGTAGGCGAGGGACTCCTTGAGGGCCGCGTACGCCACCGTCGGGCCCTCCGCCAGCTTGCGGGCGACCTTCTCGGCCTCGGCGGCCAGGTCCGCGGCCGGGACCAGGCGGTTCACGATGCCGAGCTCGTACGCCTCCTGGGCGCTGATCGAGCGCGGGAAGAGCAGCAGGTCGGACGCCCGGCTCGCGCCGATCAGCCGGGGCAGGGTCCAGGACACGCCCGAGTCGGCGGTGAGCGCGACGCCCGCGAAGGAGGTGTTGAAGGAGGCCGTCTCCGCGACCACCCGGTAGTCCGCCGCGAGCGCGAAACCGAAGCCGGCCCCCGCCGCGACGCCGTTCACGCCCGCCACCACCGGCTTGCGCATCCCCGCGAGCGCCTTGGTGATCGGGTTGTAGTGGTCGCGGACCGTGTTCATGGTCGCGCGCGTGCCGTTCTCCTGGTCCGCCATGAGCAGACCCACGTGCTCCTTCAGGTCCTGGCCCACGCAGAACGCCCGGTCCCCGGCCGCGGTGAGCAGCACCGCCCGTACGGCGGGGTCGGCGGCGGCCGTCTCCGCCGCGTCCCGGAGGGCGACCTTCGCCGCCACGTTCATGGCGTTCATGGCCTCGGGCCGGTTGAGCGTGATGGTGGCGAGTCCGTCGCTCACTTCGTACAGGACCGTGTCGGCCATCGGGTTCCCTTCGCCTCTTCGCGTCGTTGACCAGCCCAGCATGGCGGAGATCACCCGCACCGCACATGTGAGCTGCGTCAAAGAAAAAAGGGGCCCGGCCGGACGGCGAGCGGCGAAGTATCGCAGGACGATCGCCGAAATGTGTGGTTTTGAGAGAGCGCGTTGCGCAAGCGATGCCATTGGATGTTGGTCATCGGGTCCTGCCATGCGGGATAATGACCTGGAAGCAATGTGTTCGAAGCCGGTGACGCGTGCTCCACATCATGGAGCTGCCCGGCTGACAATGAGCTGGTTTCAGGAAGGGGAACAAGCATGGCGGCCATGAAGCCGCGGACGGGTGACGGCCCGCTCGAGGTGACCAAGGAGGGGCGGGGCATCGTCATGCGCGTACCGCTCGAAGGCGGCGGTCGGCTTGTCGTCGAGCTGACCCCGGACGAGGCCCAGGCACTGGGCGACGCTCTGAAGAAGGTCGTCGGCTGACCCTCTCCCCACGATTTCCCCACCGCTGCCCCGGTACGGCCTGCCCGTACCGGGGCAGCGGTGTGTCGGGGGTCCGTACGGGCGGGTTGTGCCGGGGGTCGTACGGGCGGTGCGCAAAGGGCGTACGGGGTCGTACGGGGCGGGGCGGGCCTGTCAGCCCCGGCGCACCGCGCAGAGCAGGCCGTCGCCCACCGGCAACAGGGAGGGGACGAGCTCCTGGCTCTCCCGCACCGCGCGCAGCAGCTCGCGGACCCGCTGGACCTCCGCCGGCTGGGCCCCCGAGTCGACCGTACGGCCGTCCGCGAAGACACCTTCGAAGCAGACGAGACCGCCCGGTCGCAGCAGGCGCAACGATTCAGCGAGGTAGTCGAGGTACTCGAGCCGGTCGCCGTCGCAGAACACGAGGTCGTATCCGCCGTCCGCGAGCCGCGGCAGGACGTCGAGGGCGCGGCCGGGGATGAACCGGGCCCGGTTGCCCGCGAAGCCGGCCGCGCGGAACGCCGTCTTGGCGAGCTGCTGGCGCTCCGGCTGGAGGTCCACGGTCGTCAGGACGCCGTCGGGGCGCATCCCGAGCAGCAGATAGATGCCCGACACGCCCGTGCCGGTCCCGATCTCCGCCACCGCCTTGGCGTCCGCCGTCGCGGCGAGCAGGCGCAGCGCGCCACCGGTGCCGGGCGACACCGAGGGCTGCCCTGCCTCCCGGGCCCGCTCCCGGGCCCAGCGCAGAGCGTCGTCCTCGGCGACGAAGGCGTCGGCGAACGACCAGCTCGTCTGCCGGTTGGCGGTAATGGCCCTCTCCTGTCCCCGTAGTTGACGCAACGGTGACTGTATCCGCTGTCAGCGGGAACCCGCAGATGGGACCGTGCGTTCACCAGGGGTGGGAAGCGATCGGGGACAGCCGGGCGACCGGATCCCAAATTCGCGTAAAGATTCTTATCCGGAGCTAACGGGCGAGGTGGCTATGGTAGGGGCTCCGCTGGACACCACCAGAGCCGACAGGGGAGGTGCGGCTGCGCCTGTGGATCGGGGAGGAGTGCTTCGGCGTCTTCTCAGGTCGGCGGGTGAGCCGAAATCCGTGACCGACACCGCTGACCGTTTCCGCACCACCGACTCCGCTCCCACCACCGCGACCTTCGCATCGGATGCGGAATCGCAGGCGTGGACCCCTCCCACATGGGAGGAGATCGTCAGCACGCACAGTGGCCGGGTCTACCGCCTCGCCTACCGCCTCACGGGCAATCAGCACGACGCCGAGGACCTGACCCAAGAGGTCTTCGTCCGCGTCTTCCGCTCGCTGTCGACGTACACGCCGGGCACCTTCGAGGGCTGGCTCCACCGCATCACCACCAACCTCTTCCTCGACATGGTCCGCCGCAAGCAGCGCATCCGCTTCGACGCGCTCGCCGACGACGCCGCCGAGCGGTTGCCCAGCCGCGAGCCCTCGCCGCAGCAGGTCTTCAACGACACGCACTTCGACGCCGACGTGCAGCAGGCCCTGGACACCCTCGCGCCCGAGTTCCGCGCCGCGGTCGTCCTCTGCGACATCGAAGGACTGTCGTACGAGGAGATCGCCGCGACCCTCGGCGTGAAGCTCGGCACCGTCCGCAGCCGGATCCACCGCGGACGCTCCCACCTGCGCAAGGCCCTCAAGCACCGCTCGCCCGAGGCCCGGGCGGAGCGTGCCCTGGCCTCCGTCGGATGGGAGGCAGGGACAGCGTGAGCGGCACACGTCCCTCGTCACCGACCCCCGCGGAGCACCACCTCGGGGACCGGCTGGCCGCGCTCGTCGACGGCGAGCTGGGCCATGACGCCCGCGAGCGGGTCCTCGCCCACCTCGCGACCTGCGCCCGCTGCAAGGCGGAGGCCGACGCGCAGCGCACCCTCAAGAGCGTCTTCGCCTCCGCCGCGCCCCCGCCGCCCTCGGAGGGTTTCCTCGCCCGTCTCCAGGGCCTCCCCGGAGGCCCCGGCGAGCCGGGAGCCCCCGGAGGCCCGAGAGGCCCCCTCGAACAACTCCTTGACGCGGGCGGACTGAAGTCCGACGGCTTCGCCACGGCTGCCGTTGTCACCCCGCACCCCCCGGGCGCCGGCTTCCGTATCCACGACGTCGGCGACCGCGGAACCTCCGGGCGCGGGCGGCGCTTCGCCTTCGCGGCGGCCAGCGCGGTCTCCTTCGCGGCGATCGCCCTCGGCGGCACCCTGCCCCTCGAATCCTCGGTGAACGCGAGCGGGCGCGGCGGCCAGGGCTCGGGCACCGCGGTCACCCCGCTGCGCGCGGGTGTCACGGGCGGGCCCGGCGGCGGTACGGCCGTCACCCGGGGCGCCCGCTCCGGCGAGCGCACCGGCGCCCAGTCCGTCGACGCGGGACAGCCGGTCCCGGCGACCCCGCTGTCCCTCGGCGCCCCGGTGGCGATGCCGCACGGCCCGGTCGCTCCGCACGGGCCGATGGCGACGGGGAACTACGGCACGGCCCCCGCGGCCCCGGCGGGCACGGTCCCGGCCGGCGCGGTGCCCCCGGACGCGGTCCGCTCCGCCGCGGCGCAGCTGTCGGCGGTACGGCTCCAGAGGTCCGAGCCGCAGTCGCTCCTCCCGCTCTCGCCGTTCATACGCCCCACGGGCCCGGCCCTCCAACTGGCCTTCGCCCCCGGGCCCAGCCCGGCGCCGAGCCCGATGTCCGCGCCGCTCGGCTCCCACCGCTGACCCGCGACCTGGTTGAATCCAGGGACACGGGCGCCCGACCCAGGGGCGCGGACGGGTCAGCGGGCTGCGGGGAGAACATGGACAACGGGAAGCCGAACTGGTGGAGCCGGCCTTCGAGCACACCGGAGGCGGCGCGGATACCCTCGCCGCCTCCGACCGACGACGTCACCGACCACCCCGCCGGGGGTGCCGATGACGGTGACTTCCCCCTGCCCGCGCCGCAGCCGCCGGCCGCCCCCGTCGCGGCGGAGGTGACGGATGTGACCGACGCCACGAGTGCGACGGATGCGGCGGATGTGGCGGACGCGACAGACACGGCGGCGGCACCCGAGGCCGCGCCCGCCGTCCTCCTGACCAAGAGCGAGCCTCCCGCCCCGGCGGCCGAGGCTCCGGTCGCCGAGCCCGCCGCCGTCCCTGCTCCTGCCGGACCCCCCGAGCCCCCGGCGGCCGCGCAGCCCGCGCCGGGGCCCCTGCACGCCCCCGACGAGTACCGGACGCCGCCCTACGGCGAGCCGGGACCCTGGGCGCCCGCACCGCCCGTACAGCGCCCCCCGGCGCCCGTACCGCCGCAGCAGGCCCCCGTACCCCCCGTACAGCCCCAGGCGCACCCCCAGCCGCACCCGCAGCCCCACCCGCACGCCCAGCCCCATCCCCAGGCCGCCGGTGCGCCCTGGGTGCAGTACGACCCCTGGGGGGCCGGCGGGGCCGGGCTGCCGCCCGCGCCCGCGAAGAAGTCCCGCAAGGGGCTCGCCGTCACGGGAGCGCTCGTCTTCGCGCTCGTCACCGGCGTCATCGGCGGCGGGATCGGCGCGTACGTCGAGCGGAACGGCGGGCTCACCACCGTCGAGCTGCCCCAGGCGGACGCCGGGGACACCGACCGCGCCCCCGAGAGCGTGGCGGGGATCGCGGCCGGCGCCCTGCCCGGCGTGGTCACCCTGCACGTCAAGGGCGGCGGTTCGTCCGGCACCGGCACCGGCTTCGTCCTCGACACCAAGGGCCACATCCTCACCAACAACCACGTCGTCGACTCGGCCCAGTCCTCCGAGGACATCTCGGTGACCTTCTCCAGCGGCGAGACCGCCCGCGCCAAGATCGTCGGCAAGGACACCGGGTACGACCTGGCCGTCGTCCAGGTGACCGGCGTCTCCGGCCTCAAGCCGCTGCCGCTCGGCAACTCCGACAACGTCCGCGTCGGTGACCCCGTCGTCGCCATCGGCGCCCCCTTCGACCTCTCCAACACGGTCACCTCCGGGATCATCAGCGCCAAGGAGCGCCCGATCACCGCCGGCGGCGAGAAGGGCGACGGCAGCGACATCAGCTACGTCGACGCGCTCCAGACCGACGCCCCCATCAACCCGGGCAACTCCGGCGGCCCGCTCCTCGACGCCAAGGGCCGGGTCATCGGCATCAACAGCGCGATCCGCGCCGCCGGCGGCTCCGGCGACGGTGACGGCGGCACCGGCGCCCAGCCCGGCTCCATCGGCCTCGGCTTCGCCATACCGATCAACCAGGGCAAGCGCGTCGCCGAGGAACTCATCAACACCGGCAAGGCCTCCCACCCCGTCATCGGTGTGAGCCTCGACATGCAGTTCAACGGCGACGGCGCCCGCGTCGGCGAGAAGGGCAAGGACGGAGCCGCCTCCGTCACACCCGGCGGCCCGGCGGCCAAGGCGGGGCTCCGGCCCGGCGACGTCATCACCAAGGTCGACGGCCAGCGGGTGCACAACGGCGAGGAGCTGATCGTGAAGATCCGCGCCCACCGTCCCGGCGACCGCCTCGAGCTCACCCTGACCCGCGGAGGCAAAGAGCTGACGAAGACGCTGACGCTCGGCTCCTCGCAGGGCACCTGAGTGCCATGTGGCGGACACCGGGAGGTACCCGTCCGGCGGTTTCGGCGGGTACCGTGGACCGGGCCCTTGACCGGCATGAAGGAGCTACTACGTGTTCAGCGACATAGGCGCACTCGAGCTGGTGGCGCTCGTGGTCCTCGCCGTGCTCGTCTTCGGGCCGGACAAGCTCCCGAAGGTCATCCAGGACGTCTCGCGCTTCGTCAAGAAGGTCCGTGACTTCTCGGACAGCGCGAAGGAGGACATCCGCAGCGAACTGGGCCCGGACTTCAAGGACTTCGAGTTCGAGGACCTCAACCCCAAGACGTACCTGCGCAAGCAGATGGAGCAGAACGAGGACCTCCGCGAGCTCAAGGAGCTGCGTGGCAGCTTCGACCTCAAGAAGGAGATGAACGACGTCGCCGACGCCGTTCACGGCCGGGACGGCGCCGCTGCCGCCGCCTCCGCCGCCGCGCCCGCCGCGGTCAACGGGTCCTCGCCCGACCTGCTGAAGAAGCAGGACAAGCCGGACGCCGGAGAGCGTCCGCCGTACGACTCCGACGCGACCTGACGACGGGCTGTCACCGACCGGACGCGTCGCGGTGGCTATCCTCCCTCTGTTGACGGAACGAGGAGGCGGCCGAGATGGAGACCACGAGTCGGGTGGAGGGCGTACCCACGGCCCGGCGGACCGCCGAGGGCTATCTGGCGGCGCCTTTCGCCTGGTACGGCCTCGACGAGGCGTTCACCGGGCCCCGCTGGCTGATGCAGGTCGGTACGGCGGCGGACGGCAGTGTGCAGCACGGGTCCACCGGGCACGGCGACACGCCGTCCATAAAGTCGGATGCGAGCGCCACGGAGAAGGAGCGGTTCGCGGTCGTCGTGACGGTCGCGGCGAGCCCGGTACGGCGGACCGGTGACGGGACGGGCGTCCTCGACGCCACCACCGTCTCCTCGGCCGCCTGGCTGGCAGGCTCGGGCCTGCTCGTCCACACCTGGCCCGCCTCGCTCGACCACGCGACGCGGGACAACTGGCTGGACCAGCAGACCGAGACGGCCTTCGAGCTCGCCGACGACCTCGAAGGACCGCCCTGGTCGACGCTGTCGCTGCCGGTGGACGGGGAGCCGATGCCCTTCCACTACCGGGAGACGGAGTTCGGCTGGGTCCTCGCAGGGTCCGCCGCGGGCGTCCACATCGGGGCGTACGGGCGGGGCATGAGCGCGTACGGGCTCGGGTTCTCGCAGATCAAGGACCTCGACGCGTACGCGTAGGGCGCAGGGCGCGGAACGAGGAAGGGCGCCCCCGCGGGGGCGCCCTCTTCTCAGAACTTGTTGCGCGGTGTGATGCCCAGGCTCATGCCCGAGAGGCCGCGCTGGCGGCCGCCGAGCTTGCCGGCGATCGCGCGGAGCGCCGCGCCCGCCGGGGAGTCGGGGTCGGACAGGACGACCGGCCTGCCGTCGTCGCCGCCCTCGCGGAGCCGCACGTCGATCGGGATCGAGCCGAGGACCGGGACCGTCGCGCCCGTGGTCTGCGTCAGGCCGTCCGCGACCTTCTGGCCGCCGCCCGAGCCGAACACGTCGACCATCTCGTCGCAGTGCGGACACGGCAGGCCCGCCATGTTCTCCACCACGCCGACGATCTTCTGGTGCGTCTGGACGGCGATCGAGCCGGCCCGCTCCGCGACCTCGGCCGCGGCCTGCTGCGGGGTGGTGACGACCAGGATCTCCGCGTTGGGCACGAGCTGCGCGACCGAGATCGCGATGTCGCCGGTGCCCGGGGGCAGGTCGAGCAGGAGGACGTCCAGGTCCCCCCAGTACACGTCCGCGAGGAACTGCTGGAGCGCGCGGTGCAGCATCGGGCCGCGCCACACCACCGGGGTGTTGCCCGGGGTGAACATGCCGATGGAGATGACCTTCACGCCGTGCGCCGACGGCGGCATGATCATGTTCTCGACCTGGGTCGGACTGCCGTCCACGCCCAGCATCCGCGGCACGCTGTGACCGTAGATGTCGGCGTCGACGACACCGACCTTCAGCCCGTCCGCCGCCATCGCCGCGGCCAGGTTCACGGTGACCGACGACTTGCCGACACCGCCCTTGCCGGACGCCACCGCGTACACCCGGGTCAGCGATCCGGGCTTCGCGAACGGGACCTCGCGCTCGGCGGTCGTCCCGCGCAGCGCCGCCGCCAGCTCCTTGCGCTGCTCGTCACTCATCACGTCGAGCGAGACGTCGACGCCGGTGACGCCTTCGACCCCGGAGACGGCCTCGGTCACCCGCTGGGTGATCGTCTCGCGCATCGGGCAACCGGAGACGGTCAGGTAGACCGTGACGGCGACCCTGCCGTCCGGTTCGATCTCCACCGACTTGACCATGCCGAGCTCAGTGATCGGTTTGTTGATCTCGGGGTCGTTCACCGTCGCCAGTGCTTCGAGCACCGCGTCTTCCATAGCCATACCGACGATGGTACGGCGCCGACCACCGGGCCATGAAAGGCCTGTCAACGGTCGGGTACGTCACTTCCGTGGGAGTCACCGGACGGGAATAGATCCCGGCGCTCCTCCAGCTCCTTGATCAGGTCCTGGAGTTCCGAGCGGATCCAGTCGCGCGTGGCGACCTCGCCGAGGCCCATCCGCAGCGCCGCGATCTCCCGCGTCAGGTACTCGGTGTCGGCGATCGACCGCTCGTTCTGCTTCCGGTCCTGTTCGAGATTGACCCGGTCCCGGTCGTCCTGGCGGTTCTGGGCGAGCAGGATCAGCGGCGCCGCGTACGACGCCTGGAGGGACAGCGCGAGCGTCAGGAAGATGAACGGGTACTCGTCGAACTTCAGCGGGGCCGGGGCGAAGATGTTCCACAGGACCCAGACGATGATCGTCAGGGTCATCCAGACGAGGAACCGGCCCGTCCCGAGGAACCGGGCGATCCGCTCCGAAAGACGCCCGAAGGCCTCGGGGTCGTACTCGGGAAGCAGCCTGGCCCGGCGCTCGCGCGGCAGGTCGAGCCGGATGCGGGGACCCGTCCGATCCCGCTCGCGCTCCCTGTCCTGCGTGCGCTCAGCCGCCATGCCCCGCTCCCTCCTCGTGGAACTCGGTCTCCCGCCAGTCCTCCGGCAGCAGATGGTCGAGCACGTCGTCGACCGTGACCGCCCCGAGCAGCGAACCGCCCTCGTCCACCACGGGCGCCGCGACCATGTTGTACGCGGCGAGATAGCTGGTGACGGCCGGCAGCGGGGTGTCCGGGCCGAGCGGCGGCAGATCGCTGTCCACGAGCGAGCTGACCAGCGTGAACGGCGGATCGCGGAGCAGCCGCTGGAAGTGCACCGTACCCAGGTACTTGCCGGTCGGCGTCTCGTCCGGCGGCCGGCACACGTACACCTGCGCGGCGAGCGCCGGGGACAGGTCCTGCTGCCGGACCCGGGCGAGCGCGTCCGCGACCGTGGCGTCGGGCCGCAGCACGATCGGCTCGGTCGTCATCAGACCGCCCGCCGTGCGCTCCTCGTACGCCAGGAGCCGGCGTACGTCGGCCGCGTCGTCCGGCTGCATCAGCGTGAGCAGCCGCTCCTGGTCCTCCTCGGGCAGCTCGGACAGCAGGTCGGCCGCGTCGTCCGGGTCCATCGCCTCCAGGACGTCGGCCGCGCGCTCCTCCTTCAGCTTGCCGAGGATCTCGATCTGGTCGTCCTCCGGCAGCTCTTCGAGGACGTCGGCGAGCCGGTCGTCGTCGAGCGCCGCGGCCACCTCGGCGCGCCGCTTCGGGGAGAGGTGGTGCAGCGCGTTCGCGAGGTCGGCGGGGCGAAGCTTCTCGAAGGTGGCGACCAGGTTCTCGGCACCCTGCCCGTGCTCCTCCAGGGAGAAGCCGGTCACCCCGGACCACTCGACGGTCAGCGTCTCGCCCTTGCGGCGCAGCGCCCCGCCCTTGCCGCGCCGGACGAAGACCTTGTCGATCTCCCAGTCGCGGCGGGCGGGCAGCTGCTGGATGGCGACGTCGAGGACGGTGACCTCCTCGCCCTCCTGCCCGCCGGGGCCGACGAGCCGGACCCGCCGGTCGAGGAGTTCGCCGAGGACGAGCCGCTCGGTGGGGCGCTGCTCGAAGCGGCGCATGTTGACGACGCCGGTGGTGATGACCTGGCCGGACTGGACGCCCGTGATCCGCGTCATGGGGACGAACACCCGGCGGCGGCTGAGGACCTCCACGACCATGCCGAGCAGCCGCGGGGGCCGGCGGCCGACCCGCAGCATGGCGACGAGGTCGCTGACCCGGCCGACCTGGTCGCCGACGGGGTCGAAGACGGGGACCCCCGCGAGGTGGGAGACGAAGATCCGGGGGGCGCCTGCCGCCATGCCACGCGCCTCCTCGGTGCCGCACGATTCGAGTCCTGAACAGAGCTCTGCCGGGTTCAGGCTAGCCCGAGCCGTTCCGCGCCGCCCTGGCGGCGCCCCCGTACGGCTGCCGCCGCCGTTCCGCCCCGCCCCGGCACCGCCCCCGTACGGCTGCCGCCGGGTCCGGCAGCCGGCCCGGGTACGCTGCGAGCTGCCGTTCCCCCCATCGGCTCCAGCACCGGACCCGGCCGTTCCGCCGGGCCGGGAACGCGGTAGTCTCCCCGCCCGGCCCCCGCAGTCCGCACGGGCCCCCGGGCCCGCCGCCGTCCCCCCACGACACGAGAGGCAGCGCAGATGACCGTCCGTTCCCCGTCATCGCGTATCCGCAGGGCTGTCACGCCCCTGGCGCTCTGCGCCGGACTGACGGTGGGACTCACGGCCTGCGCCGCCGACCCGGACGAGGGGACCAACGGGGTCGGGAAGCTCTCCGCGCCCGAGATCGAGGGCAAGGCGCGGTCCGTCGCCGACACGGCGAAGGCGGTACGGCTCGCCGGGACCCTGGTCAGCAAGGGCGACACCTTCAAGCTGAACATGCGGCTCAAGCAGGACGGCGCCAGCGGTTCGGTGACGACGAAGAACAGCACCTTCGAGCTGCTCCGGGTCGGCGACGCGCTCTACCTGAAGGCCGACGCGGACTTCTGGGCGCACGAGGACGACGACCAGAGCGGCAGCAAGCCGACGGAGGCGGACACCGAGGCCGCCGACAAGCTCGACGACATGTACGTGAAGGTGCCGCAGGGCGACCCCGCGTACAAGCAGCTGCGCGGCTTCACCGACATGGGTCTGCTCCTCGACGGCCTCATCGGCCTGCACGGCGAGAAGGTCAAGGGCGACCGGGACCAGATCGGCGGGGTCCGCACGGTCAAGGTCAAGGGCGGCGAGGGCGGCGAGGGCGGCACCCTCGACGTGGCCCTGGAGGGCTCCCCGTACCCGCTGCAGTTCGCTCGCGGCGGGGGAGCGGGCGTCGTGGTGCTCTCCGAGTGGAACAAGGACTTCCCGCTCACCGCTCCGTCCAAGGAGGAGACCCTCGACTACGGCAAGCAGCTGCCCCGGACGTAGGGCGCCCTACCGGCGCCGGCGCTTCAGCAGCAGCTTCGGGAGCCCGCCCGGCACCGCGTCGCGGGTCGTGGCCCCCGAGGGCAGCGGTACGGCGGCCAGGGAGCCGTCAGGCAGCTCCGTGGTCGCCTCGCGCGGGTCGAGCCGCAGCACCCGGCACTCGCGCGCCCAGCGCGCCGTCATGGCCTCGCCGTCGGGCGCGTTGAGCCGCTTGCCCTTGAGCTCGGCGACGGCCGCGTCCCACTCCTCGGTGCCGGGGGCGAGTTCGCGTACGGCAGCGGTCCAGGCGACCAGCCGGCCGCCCTTGTCCTTGCTGCGGACCGTCACCTCGGCCGTACCGCCGTCGAGGAGGCCCGGCAGCGGCTGCTCGCCGGGGCCGTCGCCGACGACGCACGCGGCGCCGTCGTGCCAGACGTGCCAGAGCGCGCGGGCGGGGCCGGTGCCGCGCACCCAGACGAGGCCGGACTTCTTGGTGGCCTCCTCGACGAGGAAGAGCTCTTCGGTCATGGCCCGAAGCCTAACGGCAGCCTCCTACAGCCAGCCGTTGCGCTTGAGGGTGCGGTGGATGGTGAAGCAGACCGCGACGATGCCGGTCAGCACCATCGGGTAGCCGTACTTCCAGTGCAGCTCGGGCATGTGGTCGAAGTTCATGCCGTAGACGCCGCAGACCGCCGTGGGGACGGCGACGATCGCCGCCCACGAGGTGATCTTGCGCATGTCCTCGTTCTGCGCGACGGTCGCCTGCGCCAGGTTGGCCTGGAGGATCGAGTTGAGGAGCTCGTCGAAGCCGACGACCTGCTCCTGCACGCGGGCGAGGTGGTCGGCGACGTCCCGGAAGTACTTCTGGATGTCGGGGTCGACGAGCCGCATCGGCCGTTCGCTGAGCAGCTGCATCGGGCGGAGCAGCGGGGTGACGGCCCGCTTGAACTCCAGTACCTCGCGCTTGAGCTGGTAGATCCGGCCGGTGTCCGTACCGCGCGTGGCGCCTTTCGCGGCCGGCGAGAAGACGTCGATCTCCAGCTGGTCGATGTCGAGTTCGACGGCGTCGGCGACCGCGATGTAGCCGTCGACGACGTGGTCGGCGATGGCGTGCAGCACGGCCGAGGGGCCTTTGGCGAGCAGCTCGGGCTCGCCCTGGAGGCGGTGGCGGAGGTTGCGCAGGGAGCCCTGCCCGCCGTGCCGGACGGTGATGACGAAGTCGGGTCCGGTGAAGCACATGACCTCGCCGGTCTCCACGACCTCGCTGGTCGCGGTGAGTTCGGCGTGCTCCACGTAGTGGATGGTCTTGAAGACGGTGAAGAGGGTGTCGTCGTACCGCTCCAGCTTGGGCCGCTGGTGGGCGTGGACGGCGTCCTCGACGGCGAGCGGGTGCAGCCCGAACTCGGCGGCGATACCGGCGAATTCGGCCTCGGTCGGCTCGTGCAGACCGATCCAGGTGAAGCCGCCGCTCTCCCGCACCTGGCGCATCGCGCCGCGCGGGGTGAGGCACTCGCTGTCCTCGATGCGCTGCCCGTCGCGGTAGACGGCGCAGTCGACGACGGCGCTGGAGGCCGAGTGGTCGCGGGTGGGGTCGTACGAGGTGTACGTGGTGGGGGTCTTGCGCAGGGGGTGCCGCAGGCTCGGGCGGACGGCTGCGCGCAGGTCACGGATCATCGACATGGGCGTGCTCCTAACGGAGAGGCCGTCGGCGAGCGTGGCACAGCCCGGAATGGGGACGTGGAGTTACGTCGTCCACAAAGCGGGCGGCACCGAGGGATCGCGGTGACGGCGTTCGCTACAGACAGGCAAAGGCGAGATGCTCTTCCGTCGTGCGAGATGCCGGGGAGCGGAGTCCGTACGGGAGGGGTACGGGCCGGAATCACCGGAGAGTCGTACGCACCGGGCTCGGGTGCGGGGCGGAAGAGCGGCTGGTACTGCCCGACCGACTTCGGTCCATCGCAGCCCCACCTCCTCCGGCCGGTCCCTCGTGAGGGATGACGTGTGACGAGTAGTCGGGAGTTCGGGACTCCCGACCAGCGGCCAAGACTATCAGCCGACTGAGGGTCAATCCCTTCCTTTGCCCGTTCCATACGCGCTTTATGCTCAACCCATGGGAGAAGTTCTTGCTCTGGTCGAGGCCCGGCTGCGGACGGCGCTCGGAGAACCGGACGCGCGGGCCGCGGTGACGTTCCTCGGCACGGACCGGATCGAGGTGCTCCGCTTCGTCGACGGTGATCTCGTGCGGTACGCGACCCTCGGCATGTCGGCGCAGCCGATGGCCGACCCGACCGCCGCGCTCGCCGACCCGGTGAAGGGCCCGCGCGCGGAGCTCGTCCTGACGGTACGGGCCGGGCTCGCCGACACCGACAAGGTGCTGCGACCGCTCGCCGTCCTCGCCGCCACCCCCCAGGTCGAGGGCGTGGTCGTGGCCGCCGGCGCCTCGCTCGACGTCGGCGAGCCGCTCTGGCCGGGCGCCGCCTTCAGCTCGGTCCTGGTCGCCGGTTCGGGCGGTCTCGTCGAGGACCTGGAGCTCGACGCCCCGATGGACCCGGTGTGCTTCCTGCCGCTGCTCCCGATGACCGCGAACGAGGCCGCGTGGAAGCGGGTGCACGGCGCGCAGGCGCTCGAGGAGCGCTGGCTGGCGCGGGGGACGGACCTGCGCGATCCGCTGCGCAGGTCGGTGAACCTGGACTGACCGGGCTGCGGGCCCCGGGCTGACCGGGCCGTGGGTCTGGGACTGGGCTGCGCGGTCCGTGGGTCTGGGACTGGGCCTGGGCTGATCGGCCGTGGGTCTGGAGTGATCGCCGGTGCGCCAGGGGCGACCGAGGGTGAACGGCTCGGGCCGGACGGGTGATCATCGGTGGCCGTCCTTGACGCCGGGCCCGAGGGGTAGGACCGTTGAGCCCTATGAGGGGCGAACCCAGTTGTCCGAAGTGTGGTGGCCGGGTCAGGGCGCCCGGGCTGTTCGCCGACTCCTGGCAGTGCGACGTGCACGGCCCGGTGCACCCGCTCCAGCCCGTGATCCCGCCCAGCGTCGAGGCCCTCGGCGTCGTGGTGCACAGGTCCCAGGTGCCGGTGTGGATGCCGTGGCCCCTGCCCGTCGGCTGGCTCTTCACCGGAGTCGCGTACGCCGGTGACGACCGCAGCGGCGGACGCGCGACCGCCGTCGCCTGTTCGGGACCGGGACCGCTCGGCGGCCTCGGCGAGCTGCTGCTCATCGCGGAGGAACTCGGAGTCGGCCTCGGCGCCCGGTACGCCGGCATCGACGGCCCCGACCCCGGCCCCGGCATGGCCATCGACAAACCCCCGCAGACGAAGGTGCTCGCCGCCGGACGGCCCACCCCGCTCTGGCACGTCAAGGGCACCCCCCACGACCGCGCGGTCTTCGCGGGCGAGGCGCGGGGCCTCTGGCTGTGGGCCATCGTCTGGCCCGAGCAGTCCGGCCTCCTGATGTACGACGAACTGGTCCTCACGGACCTGCGGGACGCGGGCGCCGAGGTCGAGCTGCTGCCGTGCGGGGCGCTGACGCCGAGACTGCTCGGCTAGGGCGTGTCCGGCGGGCGGACGGCCCCGCCGGTCAGGGGCGGTCGGCCCGGTGGACCCGTACAAGCGTGTTCGAATCGCCCGTTATGCTGGAGCGTCCCTCGTCCGTGCCGAGCCCCCGGAGTACCGCGTCGTGCGCATCGATCTGCACACCCACTCCACGGCGTCCGACGGTACGGACACCCCCGCCGACCTCGTACGGAACGCGGCCGCGGCCGGACTGGACGTCGTCGCGCTCACGGACCACGACACCACCCGCGGCCACGCCGAGGCGATCGCGGCGCTGCCCGAGGGGCTGACCCTCGTCACCGGGGCCGAGCTGTCCTGCCGGGTCGACGGCATCGGCCTGCACATGCTCGCGTACCTCTTCGACCCCCTGGAGCCCGCGCTCCTCGCCGAGCGCGAGCTCGTCCGGGACGACCGGGTGCCGCGCGCGCGTGCCATGGTCGGCAAGCTCCAGGAGCTGGGCGTCCCGGTCACCTGGGAGCAGGTCGCCCGGATCGCCGGAGACGGCTCCGTGGGCCGCCCGCACGTCGCCGAGGCGCTCGTCGCGCTCGGAGTCGTACCGGACGTGTCGGGGGCGTTCACGCCCGAGTGGCTCGCCGACGGCGGCCGGGCGTACGTCGGCAAGCACGAGCTGGACCCGGTCGAGGCGATCCGCCTGGTCAAGGCAGCCGGCGGAGTCACCGTCTTCGCGCACCCGCTCGCCGTCAAGCGCGGCCAGGTGCTGCCCGAGGCCTCGATAGCCCGGCTCGCCGAGGCCGGACTCGACGGCATCGAGGTCGACCACATGGACCACGACGAGGCGACCCGCGCGCGGCTGCGCGGACTCGCGAAGGAACTCGGTCTGCTGACCACCGGCTCCAGCGACTACCACGGCAGCCGCAAGACCTGCCGCCTCGGCGAGTACACGACCGACCCCGAGATCTACGGCGAGATCACCCGCCGCGCGTCGGGGGCCTTCCCGGTCCCCGGCGCCGGGGGAACCTCCGCCTAGTCCCGGGCCGGGCCCATCGCCCGTACCCCGCCGCCCCACCGCTCCGGCGGCAGGCCACCGCGCCCGCCGCCCCGCCCGTGCGACGTGCGTCCGCCCGCCCCGCATACCCCTCACGCGCCCGCGTACGGCTCCCTGCCGTACGGCGGCGGCGCGCCCCCTGCCCTGTCGCCGGAATCCCGTATTCCGGCGGTGTGGGCGACACCCCGCCGTTCCACCTCTCCCGCAAGGCACCCCACCGTGTTCGACGTCGCCGTCTTCGGCTCGCTGTTCCTGACCCTCTTCGTGATCATGGATCCCCCCGGGATCACCCCGATCTTCCTCGCGCTCACCTCCGGCCGCGCCGCCAAGGTGCAGCGCCGGATGGCCTGGCAGGCCGTCGCCGTGGCCTTCGGTGTCATCACCGTCTTCGGCATCCTGGGCCAGCAGATCCTCGCCTACCTGCACGTCTCCGTCCCGGCGCTGATGATCGCGGGCGGTCTCCTGCTGCTGCTCATCGCGCTCGACCTGCTCACCGGCAAGACCGACGAGCCCAAGCAGACCAAGGACGTGAACGTCGCCCTCGTCCCGCTGGGCATGCCCCTGCTCGCCGGCCCCGGCGCGATCGTCTCGGTCATCCTCGCCGTGCAGAACGCCGACGGCGCGGCCGCGCAGGTCTCCGTCTGGGCCGCCATCGTCGCCATGCACGTCGTGCTCTGGCTGACCATGCGGTACTCGCTGCTCATCATCCGGGTCATCAAGGACGGCGGCGTGGTCCTGGTCACCCGGCTCGCCGGCATGATGCTCTCCGCCATCGCGGTGCAGCAGATCATCAACGGCGTCACCCAGGTGATCCAGAACGCCTGAGCCGCCGCCCGGACACCCCCCGGACGCCACTGCGCCCCCGTACGGATTCCGCTCTTGCGAAGTCCGTGCGGGGGCGCGGTGCGTGGGGTGGACCTGACCTGTTACGAGGCCGAGGTCTCGGCGGGGCGGATCCAGATGCGCTGGCCGATCGAGGCGGCCTGCTGCACGATCCGATTGACGGAGGAGGCGTCCACGACGGTGCGGTCGACGGGCGTGCCGTCGATGTCGTCGAGTCGCAGGATTTCGAAGCGCATGGGCTTCTCCCTTCGTCTGAGTTGATCCTCCTGGTGGAGAACTGCGTTACGTACTGGTCCAACGACGTGCATCCTGCAAACATTCCTTACGCTAAGGAAAATTTTCGGATGGCTAACTACTAACCGGTAGGAGGATGTGGCGGCCACGGTTCCCACGGCGGACAATGAGCCCCGTATGAACGACGCAGACACCCCACAGGTGACCGAGACCGACGCCCGCCTCCGCGCCCTCGACGCGCGCGTGGAGCGCACCAACGAGCTCCTCCAGCGGATGCTGGCCGAGGTCGCCAAGACTCCCTCTACCCACGCCATCTTCGTCGACGCAGGTTACGTCCATGCTGCGGCGGGGTTGCTGGTTGCGGGAACCGAGGACCGGCGCTCCTTCGACCTCGACGCGGAAGGCCTCATCGAGGCCTTCATCGACAAGGCCCGCACGATCTTCGCCGACAGCAGACTCCTCCGCGTCTACTGGTACGACGGGGCCAGACGCCGTATCCACACCCCCGAGCAGCAGGCCATCGCCGAACTCCCCGACGTCAAGGTCCGCCTCGGCAACCTCAACGCCAACAACCAGCAGAAGGGCGTCGACTCCCTCATCCGCACGGACCTGGAGTCCCTCGCCCGCCACCGCGCCATCAGCGACGCAGCCCTCGTCGGCGGCGACGAGGACCTCGTCTCGGCCGTCGAGGCCGCCCAGGGCTACGGGGCCCGCGTCCACCTCTGGGGCATCGAGGCCGCCGAAGGCCGCAACCAGGCCGAGGCGCTCCTCTGGGAGGTCGACAGCCAGCGCACCTTCGAGCTGGACTTCTGCCGCCCGTACGTCACCCGCCGCCCCGTCACCACGTACGAGAACGAGGGCGAGCCGCCGCCCTCCCGCGAGGAGGTGCGCTTCGTCGGCGCCCAGATCGCGGCGACCTGGCTCGGAGAGCGAGGACGCGACCGGCTCGCCGAACTCCTGCCGGGCGCGCCCTACCTCCCCGGGACCGTCGACCAGGACCTGCTCGTCGAGGCGGAACGGCTCCTCAGCCGCTCCCTGCGCGGCCACGCCGCACTCCGGCGGGCCCTGCGGGACGGTTTCTGGCAGCACCTCAAGGCGCAGTTCTGACCTCGACGGGGGCGGCCTGCCGCTCCCAGAAGCCGGTCAGCCGGTCCGTCAGCTCGCGCGGGTGCGACACGTTGGGGGAGTGGCCGGCGCCCGCCACCACGGTGTGGTGCGCGCCGGTACGGGCGGCCGCCCTGGCGAGGTCCCCGACGGGCCAGACCATCTCGTCCGAGCCGTAGGCGATGTGCAGCGGCATCCGGAGCGCGGTCAGCTCCGCCGTACCGTCCCGGCGGTCGAGCAGGAGCCGCCCCGCGCACGCGAGTTGGGGGGTGCGGGTCCGCATCCAGCGCCGCCGCAGGAAGCCCGCGAGCTCCGGTGCGTCGTCCGTGTCCGGCTCCTCGCCTCGGCTGTCCAGCCAGCACATCGCCTGCCACACCCGCTCCTTCGGCAGCAGCGCGAGCGCGACCCGCAGCACCCGGATCCGGATCCGCTGCGGCCGGGAGACCCGGCCGGTGCCCGAGGAGAGCAGGGTGAGGGTACGGAAGGCGGCCGGGGCGAGCGACGCGGCCCCTCGGGCCACCAGGCCGCCGAACGAGTGACCGAGCAGATGGACGGGGCCGTCTCCGAGCGCCGACGCCTGCGCCACCGCGTCGAGCGCGAGGGCCCGGCGCCGGTAGGCGGCCCGGCCCCGGGGCCCTGGGGACGCGTACTGACCGCGCCCGTCCACCGCCACGGCCCGGTAGCCGGCCTCGCTGAGCGGCTCAAGGAGGGCCAGGAAGTCCTCCTTGCTGCCGGTGTACCCGGGCAGCAGCAGCACCGTCCCGCGCCGCTCGCCCAGCGGCTCCGTGTCGAGCACGGCGAAGTCACCGCGCGCGGTCACCAGCGGGCGGGCGCGGGTACGGGGCGGCAGCACGAGGGACCGGGGCTTGCTCATATCTGGACTGTAACCGGAGGGGCGCGCGCCGGGCGGCCGGTGGAACGCCGCTGCGGCCCGGCCCCTGGTGAGGGGCCGGGCCGCAGCGGTGGGGACGGACGGGATCAGCTCTCCGGCTGAGCCGCCGCCTTCTTCGTGGTGCGACGGCGCGGGGCCTTCGGAGCCTCGGCCTCGGCGGCCTCGGCGACCGGCTCGGCGGCGGCCTTCTTCGTCGTACGGCGGCGCGTCGGAGCCTTCGGCGTCTTCGGCTCGGAAGCGTCGGGCGCCTCGGCGGTGACGGCCTTCTTGGCCGCGCGGCGACGGGGAGCCTTGGGGGCCTCCTCGGCGGCCGGAGCCTCGACGGTCTCGGCGACCGGCTGAGCGACGGCCTCGGCGACCGGCTGAGCGACGGCCTCGGCGACCGGCTCGGCGGCGGCCTTCTTGGCCGTACGGCGACGGGGAGCCTTCTTCGGCTCCTCCACCGGGGCCTCGGCGACCGGGGCCTCGGCGGCGGGGGCCGGAGCGGCCTCCACGACCGGAGCGACGGCGACCGGGGTCTCGATGACCAGCGTCTCGGCGGCCGCGGTGGAGACGGCCGGCGAACCGGCGGCCTTGCGGACCACCCGGCGACGGGTCGTCTTCTTCGGCTCCTCCTCGACGACCGGCGCGGGCGCGGTCTCGACGATCACCGTCTCGGCGGGGGCGCTGACCGTCGGCGAACCGGCGGCCTTCCGCACCACCCGGCGACGGCGCGGCGCGGGCACCTCGGCGGTGACCTCGGCGGCGGGCACGACGACGGGCGCGACGGGCTCGGCCACGACCGGGGCGGCGGTGGCGACGGTCTCGGCGACCGGCTCCGCGACGGAGACGGAGACGTCCTTCTTGGCCGTACGGCGACGGGGAGCCCTCTTCGGCTCCTCCACCGGGGCCTCGGCGACGGCGGCCGGAGCGGCCTCCGCCACCGGAGCGGCCGACGCCGACGCGGCGCGCAGGGCGGCCGCGGCCGTCTCGGGCGTCTGGAAGGACACGGTGTCCTCGACCCGGGCCACCCGCGGCTTACGGCGGCGCGGGGCCGGAGCCGGCTCCTGGGCCACGGGGGCCGGGGAGACGGGCGCGGCCTTCACGGCCTCCGGACGGGCGGCGGTACGGCTGCGACGGCGCGGGGCCTTCGACTCGGCCACCGGGGCGTCGGCGGCGGGCGCCTGAGCGGCCGGTGCCTGAGCGGCGGGTGCCTGAGCGGCGGGTGCCTGAGCGGCCTCGACCGGGGCGACGAAGGCGACCGGAGCAACCTTGGCCGCCCGACCCGACCGCGCGGCCGGAGCCGACGTGCTGACCCGAGTGGGCTGCGCGACCGGAGCCGCAGGGGCCGACTGCGCGACCTGCGCGGCCGGAGCCGCCTGGGTCGCCGGGGCCGACTGAGCCGCGGGGACGCCCTGCGCCACCGGCACGCCCTGCGGCATCGGCGCCGAGCCAGGGGCACCGACGCGGGTGCGGCGGCGGCGGCGCGGGGTGCGCGGGCCGGACTCGGCCTGCGCCTCGTCCGCCACCGTCTCGACCGCCGGGGCCGCCGACGCCGGGGCGTCGCCGGACTCGCCGCCACGGGTGCGCCGGCGCTGACGCGGGGTCCGCGTCCGCTCCGGGCGCTCCTCGGTCCGCTGCTCGGCGCGGTCGGGCTTCGGGCCGCGCGCACGGCGTCCGCCGGGCTCGCCCAGGTCCTCCAGCTCCTCCGCGCCCAGACCCGCACGGGTCCGGTCGGCGCGGGGCAGGATGCCCTTGGTGCCCGCCGGGATGTCCAGCTCCTCGTAGAGGTGCGGCGACGAGGAGTACGTCTCGACCGGGTCGTTGAAGTCCAGTTCGAGGGCCTTGTTGATGAGCTGCCAGCGCGGGATGTCGTCCCAGTCGACCAGCGTCACGGCCGTGCCCTTGGCACCCGCGCGGCCGGTGCGGCCCACGCGGTGGAGGAACGTCTTCTCGTCCTCCGGCGACTGGTAGTTGATGACGTGGGTGACGCCCTCGACGTCGATGCCGCGGGCGGCGACGTCGGTGCAGACGAGCACGTCGACCTTGCCGTTGCGGAAGGCGCGCAGCGCCTGCTCGCGGGCGCCCTGGCCGAGGTCGCCGTGGACCGCGCCGGAGGCGAAGCCGCGACGCTCCAGCTGCTCGGCGATGTCGGCCGCCGTGCGCTTCGTGCGGCAGAAGATCATCGCGAGCCCGCGGCCGTTGGCCTGGAGGATGCGGGAGACCATCTCCGGCTTGTCCATGTTGTGCGCGCGGTAGACGTGCTGCTTGATGTTGGCGACGGTCACGCCCTCGCCGTCGGGCGAGGTGGCGCGGATGTGCGTCGGCTGCGACATGTAGCGGCGGGCCAGGCCGATGACCGCGCCCGGCATGGTCGCCGAGAACAGCATGGTCTGACGCTTCGGCGGCAGCATGTTCATGATCTTCTCGACGTCGGGCAGGAAGCCCAGGTCGAGCATCTCGTCGGCCTCGTCCAGGACGAGGACCTTGACGTGGGAGAGGTCGAGCTTGCGCTGGCCGGCCAGGTCGAGCAGGCGGCCGGGGGTGCCGACGACGACGTCGACGCCCTTCTTGAGCGCCTCGACCTGGGGCTCGTACGCCCGGCCGCCGTAGATGGCGAGCACGCGGACGTTACGCACCTTGCCGGCGGTCAGCAGGTCGTTGGTGACCTGCTGGCACAGCTCGCGGGTGGGGACGACGACGAGCGCCTGCGGGGCGTCGGTCAGCTGCTCGGGCTTCGCCCGGCCCGCCTCGACGTCGGAGGGGACCGTCACGCGCTCCAGGATCGGCAGACCGAAACCGAGGGTCTTGCCCGTGCCGGTCTTGGCCTGGCCGATGACGTCGGTGCCGGTGAGGGCGACCGGGAGGGTCATCTCCTGGATGGGGAAGGGGTTGACGATGCCGACGGCCTCAAGGGCCTCGGCCGTCTCGGGAAGGATTCCGAGGTCTCGGAAAGTCGTAGTCAGGGTGCTGCCTCTTCTGTGAGACGCGGCGCGAGGCGAACGAAGGGGGTCGTACCGTGCCGGGACACTTCCGGTGGGATCGGGAAGATCACTGCCGGGTGGCACGGGACCACTGCCGTCGCTCGAGCGTCGAACCGCTGAGGGTGACCCTTCCGCGGGGGGTCCGCCGGAAGGGTTGTCGGGCCGGAGCCGATCGGGCCACCGACCGGGCATCCTCATTCATGCGTCGGCCCACCGGATACGTCCGAACGTGCGAAAGCATGTCCGCATACTCAGCAGGCGCTTTATCACTGTACCCCGGAATCGCGCATGTGTGTTGGGAGAAATGGTGATGAGGGCACGGTCACACTGACTGACCAGCACCTTCGCCGGGTACGCGAGCGGGCTATTCTGCGCTCCATGGAGACGCCTGACAACGCCACGCCCACCGGGATCGCCGCCAAGGACTGGGCGACGGCAGCCGCCGAGCCGCAGTACCGCGCCGCCGTGATCGACCTCCTCGGCGCCCTCGCCTACGGGGAGCTCGCGGCCTTCGAGCGGCTCGCCGAGGACGCCAAGCTGGCGCCGACCCTCGGGGACAAGGCGGAGCTGGCGAAGATGGCCTCCGCCGAGTTCCACCACTTCGAGCAGCTGCGGGACCGCCTCGCGGCCGTGGACGCGGAGCCGACCGCCGCCATGGAGCCCTTCGCCAAGGCGCTCGACGACTTCCACCGTCTGACCGCGCCGTCGGACTGGCTCGAAGGCCTGGTCAAGGCGTACGTCGGCGACTCGATCGCCAGTGACTTCTACCGGGAGGTCGCGGCCCGCCTCGACTCGGACACCCGGGGGCTCGTCCTCTCCGTGCTCGACGACACCGGCCACGGCAACTTCGCCGTCGAGAAGGTCCGCGCCGCGATCGACGCGGACCCGCGGGTCGGCGGACGGCTCGCGCTCTGGGCGCGCCGGCTGATGGGCGAGGCGCTCTCGCAGGCCCAGCGCGTGGTCGCCGAGCGCGACGCGCTGTCGACGATGCTGGTCGGCGGTGTGGCGGACGGATTCGACCTCGCGGAGGTCGGCCGGATGTTCTCCCGGATCACCGAGGCGCACACGAAGCGCATGGCCGCGCTCGGTCTGGCCGCCTGAGGCCCGTCCGAGCGGAGAACCCGTTCGTACGGAGAAGGTGTGCGGCGCTGTTCACGCCGCCGCTGATCGGCGCAGCCGGCGACGCGAAGCCGGGCGGATCAGCAGCGAGAGCAGCACCGCCGCCACCGCCACCGCGCCGATGAGGGTGGCGAGGAAGTGACCGGGGCCGAGCGCCCCATGGGTGACGAGCGCGCCGAAGACGCCGCCCAGCGTGCCGGTGGCGAGGACGACCACCCGGACGGGGAGGCGGTCGGGCAGCCGGTGCACGGCGGCCCAGGCCAGGGCGAAACCGAGCAGGGCGGAACCGAGGGCTTCCAGGAACAAGACGAATCACCTCGCGGGGGCTGCGGGGCGGGTGGTGCGGTCGCCCCCTACCTACCCGTGGCGACCGGAACGCAACCCTCCCGTAGGTCCCTCCGTGCCCCCCCCGCGGGCATGCGAAAGGCCCGGTGGACCGAGACGGTCCGCCGGGCCTTCCCCGTAGATCCTGGGCTCAGAGCGTGCCGAAGCCCACCCGGCGCACGGTGGGCTCGCCGAGCTCCACGTACGCGATCTTCTCGGCCGGGACCAGGACCTTGCGGCCCTTCTCGTCCGAGAGGCTGAGCAGCTGCGCCTTGCCGGCCAGCGCGTCGGCCACGGCGCGCTCCACCTCCTCGGCGGACTGCCCGCTCTCCAGAACGATCTCCCGGGGTGCGTGCTGCACGCCGATCTTGACCTCCACGGCTATGTCCCTCCGAACGGTCAGCGTTGCGCGAATACCCGCGCCGTACGCTGCACACATTAGCCCGGTGAGGGGACCCGCACGGTTCAGTGGGCGCACGCCAGGAGCGAACAGCCGACGGGAACGCTCAGTGGCCCTCGGCGCTCAGCTGGCCGTCCACCGGGTGGAGCGGGAAGCCGGCGATGCCGCGCCAGGCGAGCGAGGTGAGCAGTCCGACCGCCTTGTCGCGGGGGATGGCGGACTCGCTCGACAGCCAGTAGCGGGCGACGACCTGGGAGACGCCGCCGAGGCCCACGGCGAGCAGCATCGACTCGTCCTTGGACAGGCCGGTGTCCTCGGCGATCACGTCGGAGATCGCCTCGGCGCACTGCAGGCTCACCCGGTCCACGCGCTCGCGTACGGCCGGCTCGTTCGTCAGGTCGGACTCGAAGACCAGCCGGAAGGCGCCGCCCTCGTCCTCGACGTAGGCGAAGTAGGCGTCCATCGTGGCCGCGACGCGCAGCTTGTTGTCGGTGGTGGAGGCGAGGGCCGTGCGCACCGCGAGGAGGAGGGACTCGCAGTGCTGGTCGAGCAGGGCCAGGTAGAGCTCCAGCTTGCCGGGGAAGTGCTGGTAGAGCACCGGCTTGCTGACGCCCGCGCGCTCGGCGATGTCGTCCATCGCGGCGGAGTGGTACCCCTGGGCGACGAACACCTCCTGGGCCGCGCCGAGGAGCTGGTTCCGTCGGGCACGTCGCGGCAGGCGCGTGCCACGAGGGCGTGCTGCCTCTGTCTGCTCGATGGCGCTCACGCGGCCTCCCAAAATTCGATCAATACGCGCTGTCGCGCGCGTGGCCATCGTACTTTTGGGTAACCCGGCTGTGCGCGGTGCGAACGCAGAATTTCACGGACCGGACGCCCAGGTCGACAGTCGCTTCAAGATTAAACCGAACAAATCAGCGGTAGTCGTCCTCGTCCAGGGCGACCACACGCGCCTGTTCGGACGAGTCGGCCTCGTTCGCCGAATCGCGCTCGACATGGGTGAGCGGCTCGTCCTCGCGTTGCTGCAGGTCGGTGTGTTGTTCGGCGGCGTCCGCCTCCGGAATCTCCTCGTCCAGCACCTCGACCTCTTCCTCGGTGAACGTGTCCGGCTCGGTCGGATCGACGGTCATGCGTTGCCTCCCGGCATGCGAGTCGCGGTCCTCTCGATGGCCCTCTCTCCCGAGCCTAGGAGTTCATGCGTCCCGCCGCACACGCACGTGTGACCGCACCCACACGCCTCGGCGCGTGATCGTCTCGTAATATTGCGGCCATGTCGTCGACCGAGCTGCCGGAAACCCGGCCCGCCGCCGAGCCGTCCGAACCGCGCGTCACCCGCGCCGTGCGGATCGCCGACGGCGAGGAGCTCCGCTCCGTGTCGCTGCCCGGACTCACGCTGACCGTGCGCGCCCGGCCGGGCACGAGGGCCGGTCTCCCGCCCGCGCTGTACGTCCACGGCCTCGGCGGCTCCTCGCTGAACTGGTCCGCCCTCATGCCGCTGCTCGCGGACCTGGTCGACGGCGAGGCCGTCGACCTGCCCGGCTTCGGCGACTCGCCGCCGCCCGACGACGGCAACTACTCGGTCACCGGGCACGCCCGCGCGGTCATCCGGCTCCTGGACTCGGCGGCGCGCGGCCCGGTCCACCTCTTCGGCAACTCGCTCGGCGGCGCCGTCGCCACCCGCGTCGCCGCCGTCCGGCCCGACCTGGTCCGCACCCTCACCCTGGTCTCGCCGGCCCTGCCCGATCTGCGGGCCCAGCGCTCGGCCTGGCCCACGGCGCTGCTCGCGGTGCCCGGCGTCGCCTCGTTCTTCGCCAAGCTCACCAAGGACTGGACGGCCGAGCAGCGGGTCCGCGGGGTCCTCGCACTCTGTTACGGCGACCCCGGACGGGTCACCGACGAAGGCCTCCAGCACGCCGTCGAGGAGATGGAGCGGCGCCTGGAGCTCCCGTACTTCTGGGACGCGATGGCCCGCTCCTCGCGCGGCATCGTCGACGCGTACACGCTCGGCGGCCAGCACGGGTTGTGGCGGCAGGCCGAGCGGGTCCTCGCGCCGACACTGCTCGTGTACGGCGGGCGCGACCAGCTCGTATCGTTCCGTACGGCCAGGAAGGCGGCCGCCGCCTTCCACGGTTCGCGCCTCCTGACGCTTCCGGACGCGGGACATGTGGCGATGATGGAGTACCCCGAGACGGTCGCCCAGGCCGCCCGGGACCTGATCGTCGATCACGGCGGGAGCTGAACCGGGGCGTGGGACGACATAGTCGCAAGGGGGCCGCGCCCCCGATGGCCGACACCGGGCAGCAGGCGCCGGCCGGACGGACGGCGGGGACACAGGGCACGGCGGGAGCGGCGGGGCCAGCGGGCGCATCGGGCCCGGCAGGCCCGGCGGGCGTGTCCGGCCCGGCGGCCGGGCGCGCGCCGGGGACCGGGCGCCGCCGCAGGACGACGGGCGGCGACCAGGAGACGGCCGGGACTCCGGTGTACGGGACACCCGCGCACGGGACCCCGGTGTACGGAACTCCCGCGCACGGGACCCCGACGTACGGGACCCCGCCCCGGGGCGCTGCCGCCTCCGCTTCCTCGTACGCCGGTGGGGTCCGCGACACCCCCGCCCACGGGACGCCGGGCACCCCGGCGCACGGCGTGCCCGTCTTCGGGTCACCCGTACGGGGCGGGCATCCGCAGCACGACGAGGGCTCCGCGCCGGGGCCCGAGCGGTACGGCCCCCGGCGCGGCTCGCACCGCCGCGCCACCCAGCCCGAACAGGGCGCTTCCGAGGCGCCGTTCATCCCCGGGCCCCGTCACGAGGACGTGCCCGACGCGGACGCGCCGACCGGCATCGGGGGCATGGGCCGCACCCTCACCGGGGTCGCGGCCGCCGCCGTCGCCACCGTCCTCGCCGTCGTCGTCACCGGGCAGGTCACCGACGCGGGAGAGGTACCGGCCGCCCCGCGCGCCGCCGAACAGCCGGCCGACCGGTCCGTGGAGGACAGCTCCGCCTCCCGTTCCGAGGAGCGGGCCGCCCCGGCGAAGCCGGCGCCCGTGGCCCCCGCGCCGCCGACGTACGAGCAGCTGATCACCCGCCAGTACCCGATCGACCCGAAGCTGAAGGGCTCCGGCGAGTTCGAGGCCGTGCCGGGTCTCCAGAAGGCACCGGGCAAGGGGCGTCTGGTCCGCTACCGGATCGACATCGAGAAGGGCCTCGGTCTCGACCAGGAGCTCTTCACCGCGACCGTGTTCAAGACCCTCAACGACCCGCGCAGCTGGGCCGGCCGGGGTGCGATGACCTTCGAGCGCGTCTCCGGCGGGGAGACCGACTTCGTCCTGACGCTCGCGAGCCCCGGCACCACCGGTGCCTGGTGCGCGAAGTCCGGCCTCGACACCACGGTCGACAACGTGTCCTGCGACTCGGCCGCCACGGACCGCGTGATGATCAACGCCTTCCGCTGGGCCCAGGGCTCCGAGACCTTCGGCCCCAAGGCGATGCTCGCCTATCGCCAGATGCTCATCAACCACGAGGTCGGGCACCGGCTCGGCCACGGCCACGTGAACTGCGACACCCCCGGCGCGCTCGCCCCCGTGATGCAGCAGCAGACGAAGTCCCTGAACATCAGAGGGATCAAGTGCCGGCCCAACCCGTGGGTGTATCCGGGAAGTTGAGGCCGGCGGGCATCGTCGGCCGATGCTTGACGCTCCGTGACCGTTCCGCCGCTTAGCGCGACAGAACGCAACCGGGGTGGGAAAGTTACGTGCATTCACCCCTTCCAGTGGTGCGACGGACAACCGTCCGTCGCACCCCCGGTGTCACCGCTTACGTTCGTCCCGCTGCGAGTCGCCGGACCAACGGTGGCCGCCGTCAAGGGAGATCGGGGGTGAACTCGTGCGGATCGGACTGCTCACCGAGGGTGGCTACCCGTACGCCGACGGTGAGACCGGAGTCTGGTGCGACCGCCTCGTGCGCGGACTCGGGCAGCACCAGTTCGACCTGTACGCCCTCGGCGGCTCCGGCACTCCGCGCCCGCTCCCCCCGAACACCCGCGTCGCGCGGGCCGCGGACCTCGGGAGCGCCGACGCGTCCCCCGCGGGCAGGAACCTCCTTGAACGGACCGCCTTCGGCGACCGCGCCACCCGCCGCGCCTACGGCCGGCGTGACCGCCGCCGCTTCACCGAGGCCTTCCACCAACTGGCGATCGGCCTCTGCGCGGAGGACGCGGACGGGGTTCGCGCCGAGAGCGCCTTCGCCACCGGGCTCTACGCCCTCGCCGAACTCGCCCGCGAACGCGGCGGACTGACCGGCGCGCTCCGCTCCGACGACGCCGTCCGCGTCCTCGAATCCGCCTCCCGCGCGCCCGGCGCACGCCGGGGCGCGGCCGCCGCGGGGCTCCCCGACCACCTCGCCTTCGCCGAGCACCTGGCCCGCGCCCTGCGCCCGCTCTCCCTCGACTGGTACACGGACGACGCACTCGGCGCCGCCGACCTCTGCCACGCCGCCGCGGGCGGCACCACCGCCCTCCCGGGCCTCCTGGCCAGGCGCTTCTTCGGGACCCCGCTGCTCGTCACCGAGTACGGCGTACCGCTCCGCTCCCACTACCTCTCGGCCGCCGGCGCCGACCGCTCCGCCCCGCTGCGCACCCTGCTCGCCGCCCTCCACGGCCGACTCGCCGCCGAGGTCTACCAGCAGGCCGCGCTCCTCACCCCCGGCAACGCCCACACCCGCCGCTGGCAGGAGAAGTGCGGCGCCGACCGGGCCCGGATCCGCACCGTCCACCCCGGCATGGCGGCGGACCGCTTCGCCGAGGTCGGCGAGGACGAGGAGAGCGGCGACCCCACCACCCTGGTCTGGGTCGGCCGGGTGGAACCCGCCAAGGACCTCATCGCCCTGCTGCACGCCTTCACGGAGATCCGCGCCCGGCAGCCCGACGCCCGGCTGAGGATCGTCGCCGTGCCCGTACGGGAACCCGGAGCCGGCGCGTACCTCGCGCACTGCAAGGGGCTCGCGGCGCAGCTCTTCCCCGACGAGGCCGCCGGGGCGCACGCCGTCGGCGAGAACCCGGTCACCTTCGAGGAGCTCGGCGGCCCCGAGGCGCCCACCCTGGAGGACACCTACGCCTCCGGCGCGGTCGTCGTCCTGTCCAGCGTCGTCGAGGGCTTCCCCGCCAGCCTCGTCGAAGCGATGTTCTGCGCGCGGGCCACCGTCTCGACCGATGTCGGCGCGGTCGTCGAGATCATCGGCGGCACCGGCCTCGTCGTCCCCCCGCGCAACCCCCGGGCGCTCGCCGACGCCTGCCTCGCGCTGCTCCGCGACCCCGACCGCCGGCACCGCCTGGGCGCCGCCGCCCGCGCCCGCGCGCTCGAACTCTTCACCGTCGAACAGAACCTCGCCGCGTTCCGCGGCATCTACCTGGAGCTCCTCTCCCACGCGCCGGTACGCCACCGCGCCGGGGACGGCGTGCTCTTCGCCCACCCCGCAGAGGCGCACGTACCGGGCAGCTGGGCGCCCAAGGCCGTGGCCGCCGGGACAGGAGCCCCCGATGCCTGAAGGAGACACCCCCATGCGCGGCTCCGCCGCCCCGACGAGCCCCGGAGCCTGGGACGCCCGCTCCGAAGCCCTCCTCGGCACCCCCGCCCTGACCCCCCTCGCCACCGAGACTCCCGCCCCGCACGCCCCCGAGGACCCGCCACCCTCCGGGATAGCCCCGCCTCCGACCCCCGCCCCGGACACGGCCCTGCCCCCGGACCCGGACCTACCCCCGGACCCGGCCCCCGCCGCTCCCCGCGCCCGGCGCGGGAACGCCGACCCCGTGAAGGTGCTCATGCACCGGCACCGGGAGCTCTGCGCGCGGGCCGTCGACCCGCTGGAGATCGCCGCAGGGCTCGAAGCCCAGGGGTTCACCGACCGGACCGCCGCCCGGTTCCGGCACCGGGACGTCTTCTCGCTCGCCGAGGAGCTGTACGCGCGCGTGCCCCGCGGCGGCGAGTCCGCGCCGCCCCCGGCGCCGGTGGCACCCCGTACCGACGCGTGGGTGCTCGCCGTCCTCACCCCCGGCGCCGCCGCCGCGCTCACCGGCATCGGGCTCGCCGTCACCCACGGGCCCGTACGTCTCGCGGTCGGCGCGACCGGCGCCCTCCTGCTCGCGGGCGCCCTCCTGTTCGCCGTCCGGCGCGGCCCCCTGCGCGCCCCCGACGGCGCCGCCGTGCCCGCCGCGCGTCTCTGGACCCTCTGGCTGCTGGCGTACGCCGTCTGCGGCGACGGGCTCCTGGCGCAGGTGCTCAGCGGCGGCCCCGAAGGCCCTTGGGACCTGGCCCCGGGCCCCCTCCTCGGCCTCGCCCTCGCCGTCGCCCCCGCCGCCTGGTGCGCCCAGCTCTTCGCGAACCGGGCGCGCCGCAGGATCGCCGACAGCCGGGGACTCGCCGACTTCGCCGCCGGCACCCGGCCGCTGCTCCTCGGCACCGTGACCCTCCAGCTCCTCGCCCTCACCGTCCTGCTCGGGCTCACCGGGTTCAGCTCCGGGGCCCTGGCCCTCGGCGCGCTCCTGCTGTTCGCCCGGCTCCTCACCGTCCACGGCTTCCCCGAGACGGCCACGGCCGCCCTCGCCGCCGCCGGCGCGGCCGAGGCCCTCGCCCTCGCGAGCGTCCTCGCCGCCCGCGTCCCCGTCCCCGGCTTCGACGCGCTCGCCGCACCCGTGCGTGCCGTCGTCGACGCCTGGGGCCCCGGGGCCGTACCCACCCTCGTCTGCGGCGCCGCCGCGCTCGGCCTGCTGGCCCACGCGTCCGGCGCCCTCGTCCGGGCCTCGGCCCACACCGCCCCGTGAATCCCCCGCACACCCGCGGAGCCGACGCCGCGGGCGTGCCCCGTCACCTCTCCCACCACCCCGCAAGGAGACCGAAGACCATGACCCCGCAACCCCAAGGAACGGCCGGTCGGCACGAAGGGGCCGCACGATGAGGGTGCTACTGCTCGGAGCCAACGGCTTCATCGGGCGCTTCGTCGCCGACCGACTGCTCGCCGACCCGGCCGTGCACCTCACCGCGCTCGGCCGGGGCGACGACGCCGACGTGCGTTTCGACCTCGCCTCCGGCAGCCCCGGCGCGCTGACCCGCTTCCTCGACGCCGTCCACCCCGGGGTCGTCGTCAACTGCGCCGGCGCCACCCGCGGCGGCGCCCGCGACCTGACCCGGCACAACACCGTCGCCGTCGCCACCGTCTGCGAGGCCCTGCGCCGCAGCGGCTGCGGCGCCCGGCTCGTCCAGGTCGGCTGCGCCTCGGAGTACGGGCCGAGCCAGCCCGGCGCCTCCACCGCCGAGGACGCCGTGCCGCGCCCCGGCGGCCCCTACGGGGTGTCGAAGCTGGCGGCGACCGAACTCGTCCTGGGTTCGGGGCTCGACGCCGTGGTGCTCCGGGTGTTCTCGCCCGTGGGCCCCGGCACGCCCGCGGGTTCGCCCCTCGGCCGGCTCGCCGAGGCGATGCGCCGGGCCATGCAGGCCGGGGACGGTGAGCTCAAGCTCAGCGGCCTCGGGGTGCAGCGGGACTTCGTCGACGTACGGGACGTGGCGCGGGCCGTCCACGCGGCCTCGCTCTCCGCCGCCCAGGGCGTCGTCAACATCGGCACCGGCCGCGCCGTCCGGCTCCGCGACGCCGCCGCCGTCCTCGCCAGGGTCGCGGGCTACTCCGGCAACCTGCACGAGCTGGACGCCCCGCACGGCATGCCGCAGCGCCCGATGATCGGCGCCCCCCGCTCCGAGGGGACCATCGCCGACCAGCTGGCCTCCGCCCCCTACCCGTACCCCGACGGCTGCGGCCCCTGGCAGCAGGCCGACGTCCGCACCGCCCGCGACCGGCTCGGCTGGCGGCCCCGGATCAACCTGGAGGAGTCCCTCGCCGACATCTGGATGGAGGCGGCGTGTCGCATCTGACGACGAGCACGGCGACCGGGGCGGTCCAGGCCGTGGGGGTGGGCGTCCCCGGCTACGCCCACCCGCTGCTCGCCCCCGTCGAGTGGGGCGAGCTGACCCGCCCCGGGACCCCGCTGCACTGGGCGGTGCTCAACGTGGCGGAGGGCCCGGGCAGCCGGCCCGACCCGCACTGCCTGGAGGCGGCGGGGAAGCTCCGCAACGCCGGGGTCAGGGTCCTCGGACACCTGGACGCGGCCTACGGCTCCCGGCCGTTCGGGGAGCTCGTCTCCGACGCCCACCGCTTCCTCGACTGGTACAAGGTCGACGGCTACTACCTGGACCGCTGCCCCGCCGACCGGGCGGACCTGGCCGGGGTGCGGCGGGTCACCGCGACCCTGGAGGCGGTCCTCGGCGGCGAGGCCCACCTCGTCCTCGGCCACGGCACCCATCCCCACCCGGGGTACGCCGAGACCGCCGACCAGCTGGTGACCTTCTCCGGCGCCTGGGTGGACTACCGCTGGTCGCAGGTGGCCGAGTGGACCGCCGAGTACACGGAGACGAAGTTCGTCCACCTCGTCCACGGGGTCCCGCGCACCCACCTCGACGAGGCCCTGCGGATCGCCCGCTGGCAGGGGGCCGGGACGATCTTCTTCACCGACCGGACAGGGGCCCCGGGACAAACCGCACCATTCCACTCGCTGCCCGGCTACTGGGACGAAATCGTCTCGCGGATCGGACCGGGTGTCTCGGAATGAGAAGGGGCGTGGCAGTGTTACGGGGAGAACAACCGTACTGACATACCGACCACCGGAGCCCCCGTGTCGCTGCCACCCCTGGTCGAGCCGGCTGCCGAGCTCACCGTAGACGAGGTCCGCAGGTACTCCCGCCACCTGATCATCCCGGACGTCGGGATGGACGGGCAGAAGCGGCTGAAGAACGCCAAGGTGCTGTGTGTCGGCGCCGGTGGCCTCGGCTCGCCGGCGCTGATGTACCTGGCCGCCGCCGGCGTGGGCACGCTCGGCATCGTGGAGTTCGACGAGGTCGACGAGTCGAACCTCCAGCGCCAGATCATCCACAGCCAGGCCGACATCGGCCGTTCCAAGGCCGCCTCGGCGCGCGACAGCGTGCTCGGCATCAACCCGTACGTGAACGTGATCCTCCACGAAGAGCGGCTCGAGGCCGAGAACGTGATGGACATCTTCAGCCAGTACGACCTGATCGTCGACGGCACGGACAACTTCGCCACCCGCTACCTGGTGAACGACGCGGCCGTGCTGCTCAACAAGCCGTACGTCTGGGGTTCGATCTACCGCTTCGACGGCCAGGCGTCCGTCTTCTGGTCCGAGCACGGTCCCTGCTACCGCTGCCTCTACCCGGAGCCCCCGCCGCCGGGCATGGTCCCGTCCTGCGCCGAGGGCGGCGTCCTCGGCGTGCTCTGCGCGTCCATCGGCTCCATCCAGGTCACCGAGGCCATCAAGCTCCTGGCCGGCGTGGGCGACCCGCTGGTCGGCCGGCTGATGATCTACGACGCCCTGGAGATGCAGTACCGCCAGGTCAAGGTCCGCAAGGACCCGAACTGCGCGGTCTGCGGCGAGAACCCGACCGTCACCGAGCTCATCGACTACGAGGCCTTCTGCGGCGTCGTGTCCGAGGAGGCCCAGGAGGCGGCCCTCGGCTCCACGATCACTCCGAAGCAGCTCAAGGAGTGGATCGACGAGGGCGAGAACATCGACATCATCGATGTCCGCGAGGTCAACGAGTACGAGATCGTCTCGATCCCCGGCGCGCGCCTGATCCCGAAGAACGAGTTCCTGATGGGCACCGCCCTCCAGGACCTCCCGCAGGACAAGCGGATCGTCCTGCACTGCAAGACGGGTGTCCGCAGTGCGGAAGTCCTCGCGGTGCTCAAGTCCGCGGGCTTCGCGGACGCGGTGCACGTCGGCGGCGGCGTGATCGGCTGGGTCCACCAGATCGAGCCCGAGAAGCCGGTCTACTAGACCCGCCGGACGACTCACGGAAGGGCCCGGACCTCGGCGCGAGGTCCGGGCCCTTCCGCGTTCCCGTCACGAACAGGTCGTGCCGTACTTCGGGACCGTGCCCTTCAGGAGGTACGCGTCGACCGTCCGCGTCACGCACGCCGAGGTGCCGTAGGCGCCGTGGCCCTCACCCTTGTTGGTGAGCAGGACACCGACCCCGTCCCCGAGCTCCTTCGCCATCTTCTCCGCGCCCTCGTACGGCGTGGCCGGGTCGCCCGTCGTCCCGACGACCAGGACCGGCGCCGCGCCCGGTGCGCTCGCCTCCGGGGTGGCCCGCTCGCCCTTCACCGGCCAGTCCGCGCACCAGCCCGCCGTGTCCCAGGCGAGCATCGCGCCGAACACGGGGGAGAGCCGGCGGAACTCGGGCAGCAGCGCCTTCGCCTGCGCCGCGGTCGGGCGTTCGCTGGAGTCGGCGCAGGAGATGGCCCGCTGGGAGTGCGACTGGGTCGAGTAACGGCCCTTCTCGTCCCGGTCGTTGTAGGCGTCCGCGAGCTGGAGCAGGGCGTCGCCGCGCCCCTGTTCGGCCTCGGCCAGGGCCTCGGTCAGCAGGGGCCAGTTGGCCTGGCCGTACAGCGTGACCGCGATGCCCGTGAGCGCCAGGCTCTCGGTGAGCCGCCGCTCGCCGACCGTCAGCGGCGCGCGGTCGAGCTTCCGCAGCAGCCCTGCGATCCGCTCGGTGCCGGCCTTCGGGTCCTGGCCGGTGCTCTTCAGGTAGTTGTCCAGGGCCCGCTGGAAGCCGACCGTCTGGTGCCGGGCGTGCCCGACGGAGTCGGCGGTCGGGTCGACGACCGCGTCGAGGACGAGCCGGCCCACGTTCCCCGGGAAGAGGTGGGCGTACGTGCCGCCGAGCTGGGTCCCGTACGAGATGCCGAAGTAGTGGAGCTTCTCGTCCCCGAGGACCTGCCGGATCACATCCATGTCGCGGGCGGTGGCGGTGGTCGTGGTGTGGGGGAGGAGCGGGGCGGAGCGGCGGGCGCAGCCGGCCCCGAAGTCGGCGCTGTCCTTCAGGTACGCGGCTTCCTCGGCGGCCGAGTCCGGGGTGAGGTCGGCGACGGCCTCGGCGGCGGCCTGTTCGGCGTCGGTCCGGCAGACCACGCCGGCGCTGCGGCCCACGCCCCGCGGGTCGAAGCCGACCAGGTCGTACCGCTCACCGAGCTTCCGGTACTCGTCCTCCAGCTGCGGCAGCGTCTCCACCCCGGAGCCGCCGGGGCCGCCGAAGTTGAAGAGGAGCGAACCGATGCGGCCCCGCTCGTCGGTGGCCTCCTTGCGGATCAGCGCGACCGGGAGGGTGGCGCCGTCCGGCTTCGCGTAGTCCACCGGCACCGTCACCGTGGCGCAGCGCCACTGCGCGCCCGGCTTCTGCCCGCCCTCGGGGGCCGGGCAGCGCTTCCAGGTGAGGCGCTGGCCGGTGAGGGGGCCCGGGACCGTGGGCAGGGCCTTCGCGGTGGCCGTGGCGGGGGCGGAGGGCGAGGGGGAGCCGGGGGCGGTGGTCGGCGGCTTGGCGTCCCCGCTCTCCCCGCCCTCTGTGCTCGTGCAGCCCGCCACCAGCACCCCGGTCACGGCCAGCACCGTCATGCGTACGCGTATGGACATGTGTACCCCCCAGAATCCCGGCAAGGCGGCCATCCTAGGCGGGCCGGGTGTCCTACTTGCAGACCGTCCCCGAGGCCGGGACCTTGCCGTCCAGGAGGTACGCGTCGACCGCCTTCTTCACGCACGCGCTGCCGCTGGTGTAGGCGCCGTGGCCCTCGCCCTCGTACGTCAGCTCCACACCGACACCCTGGCCCAGCGCGTTCACCATCGACCGGGCGCCCTCGTACGGGGTGGCGGGGTCGCCGGTGTTGCCGACGACCAGGATCGGCGCCGAACCGGGCGCGGAGACGTCCGGGTGCTCCCAGGTCCCGGCCACCGGCCACTGCGAGCAGCTGGACAGGGCCCAGCCCATGAAGTCGCCGAAGACGGGGGAGGCCTCGCGGAACTGGCCGAGCCGCTCCTTCGCCTGGCCGAGGGTGTAGCGCTCCTTGAAGTCCACGCAGTTGATGGCGGCGTTGGCGGCCTGGATGTTGCTGTACGAGCCGTTCTGGCGGCGCCCGTTCATGGAGTCGGAGAGCGAGAGGAGCAACGCCCCGTCGCCGCCGTCGGCCGCTTCGAGCCCCTGCTCCAGATAGGTCCAGAGCTCCTTCGAGTACAGGGCCTGCGCGATGCCGTTGGTGGCCTGCGTCTGGGTGAGTTCGCGGTCGCCGATGCCGGGGATCGGGTCCTTGTCGAGCGCCGCGAGGAGGTCCGTGACGAAGGACTCGATCTGGGCGACGCTCGTGCCGGGCAGGGCGCACTCGTCGCCGCGGTCCACACAGTCCCGGGCGAAGTTGTCCAGGGCGAGCTGGAAGCCCTTCGCCTGGCCGAGCGCGCCGTCCTCGACGCCGGCGTCCGGGTCGACCACGGCGTCGAAGACGGCCCGGCCGACGTTGTCGGGGAACAGATGGGCGTAGACACCGCCGAGTTCCGTGCCGTACGAGATGCCGACGTAGTGGAGCTTGTCGTCCCCGAGGACCTGGCGCATCAGGTCCATGTCCCGGGCGGCGTTCTCGGTGCCGACGTGCGGCAGGGCTCGGCCGGAGTCCTTCTCGCAGCCGGCCGTGTACTTCTTCTGCGCGTCGGAGAGCGTCCGCTCCTCGGCCTCGTCGTCGGGCGTGAAGTCCAGGGCGTAGTAGGCGTCGAGCTCCTTGTCGGTCGCGCACTCGACGGGGTCGCTGCGGCCCACCCCGCGCGGGTCGAAGGAGACCAGGTCGTAGCGGCCGCGCAGGGTCTCGTACTGCTTGGCGAAGCCGGGAAGGCCGGTGAGGCCGGAGCCGCCGGGCCCGCCGAAGTTGAAGACGAGCGAACCGATCCGCCGGTCCTTGTCACGGGCACGGGCCCGGATGAGGGCGAGCTCGATGGTCTCGCCCTCCGGCGCCGACCAGTCCAGCGGCGTCTGGAGGAAGGAGCACTCCCAGGCGGCGCCGCCGGGGAGCGGGGAGGGCGCCTCACCGCCGCCCTCGGCGACGGAGGGCGGCGGGCACGGCGCCCAGTCCAGTCGCTGCGCCGTCAGGGCCGCGAGCCCCGCCGAGCCGCTCGGCCTCGTCGTATCCGCCCCCTCGTCTCCCCCGTCCGAGCACCCGGCGGCGAGCAGCACGGTGGTGGCGGTCAGCAGAGCGGCGCGCTGGGCGGCGGAGAGGGGCATGGGACCATCGTGGGCCGCCGCCACGGCCCCCGCGCGGGACGGGGGGCCATGCGGGTGGCGAGCGGGACGGCAGCGTCAGCATGGCGACTGGTCACCACGCCTTTGCTGGTCCTCGGCCGGCTACAGCGCCTCGCGCTTCGTCAGCCAGTTGAAGCAGATCCAGCCCGGCAGCACCGGGATCCACAGCGTCAGCAGGCGGTACAGCAGGACCGCCGGGGTCGCGACCTCGATCGGCAGGCCCACCGCCACCAGACCGAGGGTCAGCGCGCCCTCGACCGCGCCGACACCGCCCGGCGTCGGCGCCGCCGAGCCGAGGGCGTTGCCCGCGAGGAAGACGACCGCCACGCTCGCGTAGCTGATCGACGGGTGGCCGTGGCCGAAGGCCCGGATCGAGGCGTCGAGGCAGAGCACGAACGCGCCGGTGAGCAGCAGCATCCCGCCGATGCCCGTGATCAGCTTCATCGGCCGCTGGAGCACGTCCAGCATGCGCGGCACCACACCGGCGAAGAGCGACCGCAGCCGCGTCGACACGAACTTCCGCATGAACGGGATCGCCGTCACCACCAGGACGAGCACCGCGACCGTGAGCAGACCGGCGATGACCGTCCTCGACGGGGTGAACGACTGCGACTTCTCCGTGCCCGTCAGATAGCCGAAGGAGAGGAGGAGCAGGATGTGCGCCCCGAGACCGAACAGCTGCGAGGCGCCGACGCTCGCCACCGCGAGCCCCGGCCGTACGCCCGCCCGCTGGAGGAAGCGGGTGTTCAGGGCGACGCCGCCGACCGCCGCCGGGGCGACGATCTTCACGAACGAGCCGGCGACCTGCGCCACCACCGTCCGCCAGAACCCGACCCGCTCCGGGACGAAGCCGAGCAGGCTCATCGCCGCCGCCACATAGCTGACGGCGGAGAACAGCACGGCGGCCGCCACCCACCGCCAGTCCGCCTCGCTGACCGTCGACAGGGGTGTACTGGCGACCTGCGAGAGCAGGAAGTACGCGGCGACGGCGCCGGCGATGAGGCTGACCAGGGTCCGCGGCTTGATCCGCTCCAGGCGGACCGGTTCCACGGGCGCCTGCGGGCGGATGAGCAGCACCTGCTGGCGGATCTGGGCCAGCAGGTCCTCCTCGCGGGCCTCGTCGAGCGCCGTGTCGAGGGCCCGCTTCTCGGCCTTCTTGTCCGCCTTCTTCTCGGCCTTGGTCCCACCCTTGGGCTCGGTCTTGGACCCGGCCTTGGTCCCGGCCTTGATCTCGGCGCGTACGACCGTGGGATCCGCGGCGGCCTCCGCGGGGTGCGCCTTCGCCAGCTCCCGCTCGTGCTTGGCCGCCTCCGAGGCGGCGACCACGGCCTCCCGCTCCCTGGCCGACCTCTCCCTGGCCAGTTTCCGGAGCGTCGCGCGCGTGGAGCGGCTCAGCGCGATGGGCTGGAGCAGCGGCAGACAGTCGGCGACGGTGTCGGGGCCGAGTACCGCGACGGCCGCGGCGACCGCCCGCTCGGCTCCGACCCGCAGCCCGAGGGTGGTCAGCAGCTGCGCGATGTCCATCCGCAGGACCAGGTCGCCGGCGGCGATCTCGCCGCCGCGCAGATCGGTCAGGATCACCCTGCCGGAACGATCCACCAGGATCGCGTCGCCCGTGAGCCTGCGGTGCGCGATCCGGCGCGACTGGAGCGCCCGCACCTGCCGGAACGCGCTGCGGACCAGCTCGTCGGTGATCTCGTGGTCGTCGAGCGAGTCCAGGCTCCGGCCGCCGATGTGCTCGTACACGAGCATCACGGCGTCCGGGCCGAGCTCCGAGGTGGCGATCAGCTTCGGCGCGTTCGCCCCGGCGGCGATCGCCGCGTACGCGAGGAGCGCCTCCTGCTCCAGGGCCTGCCGCAGCGACACGATCGAGCGGCGGGTGGTGATCGTCCGCAGGGTGATCCGCCGCCACGCGCGGTAGAAGAAGCCGTGCGCCTGCTGTTCCCGGTCGACGACGGTGACGTCGAGCGGTGGTCCGTCCTCCAGGGTCACGATGTACCGGCGGCCCCGGTCCGCGCTGTCCGCCGAGTCGGGCACGCCCTCCGCGCGCAGCGCCGTCACCGGCCGGAAGCCGACCCGGCGCAGGCCGGCGAGGAGGGTCTGGCCGGTGGGCCGGACGTTGGGGGAGCCGACCGCGTACAGCGTGCCGTACGCCACCGTCCAGCCGATCAGGACGGTCAGGATGATCGAGAGCGCGGTGGTGTAGCCGGCCACCAGCATCGTGAACGCGTCGAGCAGCAGCACCACCCAGAGCGACACCCGCCAGCGTGGTCGGCGGGCCATGCCGACGGCGGTCATGTACGCGATGACCGGGGCCAGGTAGTTGTGCACCGGGTCGGTGAGCCCGCCGCCGGACTGGGGCTGGGTCAGCGCGTCCCGGATGGTGCCGGGCGCGGCCTGGGCGACCCAGAGGTCGGTGGCGAGGGTGACGCCGTGCGCGAGGACGGCCGCGAGGACGCCGTCCGCGATGCGCAGTCCGTCGCGTTTGATCAGCCGCTCGATGGCGAAGGCGACGGGGACGAGCAGGACCGCGATGGAGGAGACGAGACCGGCGATCTTGACGAAGACGTCCGGGGCGCCACCGGCGCCCTCGTTGATGTCCTGCTCCAGGCCCGAGGTCGTCGCGTGGGCGAACGCGGCGACGGCGATGACGAGCCCGATGGCGAGGAGACCGGAGAGCAGCCGCATCAGGTCGGAGGGCCGGTGGACGCGGGCGGCGAGCAGCGGCTCGTCGCCGGAGACCCGCTCGGGCACGTCGGGCTGAGCCTCCTCCGGAGGCTGGATGTCCTGGCCCATCACCATGTCCGTCTCTGCATGCGCGTCTTGTCGTTCTCGTTCTTGTATTTGTCGCTCTTGATCTCGTATCACCAGTCACCGCCCGCACGATGGTGGCACGAAGAGCCGCCGCGCGGAGGCATCAGGGCCATGTCGGTGGGGTGAGGCACGATGGGGCGGATGAGCATGGAGGTGCCTGTGGGGGAGACTGGGGAACTGCCCGAGTACGCGGAGCGGGTACTCGACGTCGCCGACGGGATCCCGCCCGGCCGCGTGATGACCTACGGCGACGTCGCCGAGTGGCTGGGCGAGGGCGGGCCGCGCCAGGTGGGCCGGGTGATGGCCCTGTACGGCGGGACCGCGCCCTGGTGGCGGGTGGTCCGCGCGGACGGCACGCTGCTGCCCGGGCACGAACTGAGGGCCCTCGGCCACTACCGCGAGGAGGGCACCCCGCTGCGCGAGGCCGGCCCGGCGACCGAGGGGCACGTCCCGAGGATCGACATGCGGCGGGCCCGCTGGGACGGAACTCACACCTGAGCGCCCCGTCCCGGGGAGCACGGGCCGGACGGGGCACGCGCCGCGCCCGACGGAGGCCGTGCGGTACGGATCGGGGCACGGAGTACGGCTCGGCGACGGCCCGTTTCGCGTAACGTCGACGTGCGCGTCTCCCGAGGCGCCGGGCCGCCGCACGCGGAGGCCGGCCGCGGCGGACGGCCGTCTCACCCGCACCACCACTCCCACCAGGACCGGCGACCCACGTGAGTACCTCCTCCACCACCCGGCGTACGCCGTCGCACCAGGGACAGCCGTACCCGGGTTCGGGACGGCAGCGGACCCCGGGCGCGTACCGACTGGTGCGTACCACGCCGGCCCCGATGGATCCCCCTCAGCTGGACGCAGCCCAACGGGAAGTGGTTGACCACTCCGGCGGACCGCTTCTCGTCCTCGCCGGACCCGGCACCGGCAAGACGACGACCCTCGTCGAGGCCGTCGCCGCCCGCATGGAGAACGGCGCCGACCTCGAACGCCTCCTCGTCCTCACCTTCAGCCGCAAGGCCGCCGTCGAACTCCGCGACCGCATGGCCGCCCGGCTCGGCGGCCGCCGCCCGCCGCAGGCCACCACCTTCCACTCGTACTGCTACGCCCTGATCCGCGCCCACCAGGACGCGGAACTCTTCGCCGAACCGCTGCGGCTGCTCTCCGGGCCCGAGCAGGACCTCGCCGTACGAGAGCTGCTCGCCGGCCACATCGACCTGGAGAAGAACGGCCTCGGAAACATCCGCTGGCCCGACGAACTCCGCGCCTGCCTCACCACCCGCGGCTTCGCCGACGAGGTACGGGCCGTCCTCGCCCGCTCCCGCGAGCTGGGCCTCGGACCGGACGCGCTCGCCCGCTTCGCCGAGCGGGTCGGCCGCCCGGACTGGAAGGCGGCGGCCGGCTTCCTCGCCGAGTACCTCGACGTCCTCGACCTCCAGGGCGTCCTCGACTACACGGAGCTCGTCCACCGGGCCGTGCTGCTCGCCGGGAACGTCAGCCTGCCCGCGTACGACGCGATCTACGTCGACGAGTACCAGGACACCGACCCGGCCCAGGTCCGGCTCCTGCACGCGCTCGCCGGCGGCGGGCCCCGCACGGTGGTCGCCTTCGGCGACCCGGACCAGTCCATCTACGCCTTCCGGGGCGCCGACGTGAACGGCATCCTCGACTTCCCCTCCTCCTTCGGCGGCGCGGACGTCCGTGTCCTGCGCACCGCCCGCCGCTCCGGAGCAGGCCTCCTCGGCGCGACCCGGCTGCTCGCCCAGCGCATGCCGATGCCCCGGCTCCCCGCCGACAAGGTCCGCGCCCACCGCGACCTGACGGCGGTACGGGACGGGGGCGGGGCGGAGGCGTACACGTACCCGACGGCGTCGGCGGAGGCCGAGAACATCGCCGACCTGCTGCGCCGCGCCCACCTGGAGGACGGCGTCCCCTGGCAGGACATGGCCGTCCTCACCCGCGCCGCCTCCTCCCTCCCGCCCCTCCGCCGAGCCCTCACCTCGGCGGGCGTCCCGGTGGAGACGGACGCGGCGGACACACCGCTACGCCACGAACCGGCGGTAGCCCCCCTGCTGCTGGCGCTGCGAGCGGTGTCGGGCGCGGACCCCGTTGTGGGCATGCGTTCCGCCGGGGCGGAACGGGTGGGCACAACCCCCGACGAAGCCGCACCTTCGGAACACGGTCCGGACCCCACCGCCTGGCTCCCCACCGAGACCGCCCTGGAACTCCTCGCCTCCCCCCTCGCCGGCGTGGACCCGGCCGATCTGCGCCGCCTCGGGCGGGCCCTCCGCGACGAGGAACGCGCCGCAGGCAACAAGGTCCCGCCCCCCTCCGACGTCCTCCTCGCCCGCGCCCTCGCCGAGCCCGAACGCCTCGTCGCCCACGACCCCGCGTACGCCCGCGGCGCGAAGAGGCTCGGCGACCTGCTCCGTGAGACCCGCACCCGGCTCGCCGCCGGCGGCACCGCCGAGGAGGCCCTCTGGGTGCTCTGGAGCGGCACCCCCTGGCCCGGCCGCCTCGAACGCGCCGCCCTCCGCGGCGGTCCCGCCGGCCGCAACGCCGACCGCGACCTCGACGCCGTCTGCGCCCTGTTCGAGACCGCCGCCCGCGCCGAGGAACGCGTCGGCGGCCGCGGTGTCCTCAACTTCCTCGAAGAACTCGACGCCCAGGACATCGCCGCCGACACCCTCACCCGCCGCCACACCCGCCCCGACGCCGTCCGCCTGATGACCGCCCACCGCTCCAAGGGCCTCGAATGGAGCCTCGTCGTCGTCGCCGGCGTCCAGGAGCGCCTCTGGCCCGACCTGCGCCGCCGCGGCTCCCTCCTGGAGGCCGACCGCATCGGCCGCGACGGCCTCGCCGAGCCCCTCACCCCCGGCGCCCTCCTCGCGGAGGAACGCCGTCTCTTCTACGTCGCCGCCACGCGCGCGCGTGAGCGGCTCGTCGTCACCGCGGTGAAGGCCCCCGCCGAGGACGGCGACCAGCCGTCCCGTTTCCTCACCGAGTTCGGCGCCGAGCCGAAGGACGTGCCCGGCCGCCCCCGCCGCCCCCTCGCCGTCTCCGCCCTCGTCGCCGAGCTGCGCGCCACCACCGTCGACCCGGCGGCCTCGCCCGCGCTCCGCGACGCGGCCGCCCACCGCCTGGCCCGGCTCGCCGCGCTCACCGACGAGGACGGACATCCACTGGTCCCGGCCGCGCACCCGGACCGCTGGTGGGGCCTGTTCGAGCCGACACGGAGCACGGTCCCGCTGCGCGACCGCGACCTGCCCGTGGCCCTCTCGCCGAGCTCCCTCGAGAACCTGGTCTCGACCTGTTCCCTCCAGTGGTTCCTGGGCCGCGAGGTCAAGGCCGCGGCCCCCGCCACCGCCGCCCAGGGCTTCGGCAACGTCGTCCACGTCCTCGCCGACGAGGTCGCCTCCGGCCGTACCCCCGCCGACCTCGACGTCCTCATGGCACGCCTGGACTCCGTCTGGGACGCCCTCGCCTTCGACGCCCCCTGGAAGTCGGCCCAGGAGAAGAGCCACGCGCGCGTGGCCCTGGAACGCTTCCTCAGCTGGCACGTCATGGACCGAGGCGGCCGCACCCCCGCCGCCTCGGAGCACGCCTTCGACGTGACCCTGGAGGCGGGGGAGTACGAGGTCCGCATCCGGGGCTCCATGGACCGCGTCGAGACCGACGAACACGGGCGCGCGTACGTCGTCGACTTCAAGACCGGCAAGTCGGCCCCCACCAAGGACGAGGTCGCCCACCACCCGCAGCTCGCCGTCTACCAGCTCGCCGTCCGGGAGGGCGCCCTCGACGAGGTCTTCGACGGCCACCGGCCGGAGCCGGGCGGCGCCGAACTCGTACAGCTGCGGCAGGCCGCCCCGCAGAAGGAGGGCGGGGACGCCCTCCCGAAGGTCCAGGCGCAGCAGCCGCTGGCCGGGGAGTGGGTCGGTGAGCTGCTCGCCAACGCCGCCGGCCGGGTCCTCGACGAACGCTTCACGCCCACCACGGGCCAGCACTGCACGACCTGCTCCTTCCGGGCCTCGTGCAGCGCCCGGCCCGAGGGCCGCCAGGTCGTCGACTGACACCTCCGCCGCCCGTGCGGTGCGCGGTGTGGGGAGGCTCACGTTCCTTTTCGTACATCCTTTGCCCGTCCTTCCTGGTCACTCTCTCGCGTCGTCCCTGTAAGGGCGGCGTGAAGACAAGCTGTGAATGACGCTGAGGAGTACGCGGATGAGGGCCAACAGGAAGCTCTGGGCGGCGGCGACGGTCTGTGTGGCCGTGGTCGCCGGTGTCACGGGCTGTTCCACGGGCGACGACAAGGCCGCCGACCCCTTCGCGGGTCTCACGGCCGACGCCATCGCGGACAAGGCTGTCGAGACGACGAAGGCGGCCACCGCCTTCCGGATGAACAGCACCGGCACGACCGACGGCGAGCAGATGACGATCGACTTCTCCGTCGACGCCAAGGGCTCGTGCAAGGGCACGATGCAGGCCGCCAAGGGCGGCAAGGCCGAGGTCGTCGGCACCGGCGGCGTCAGCTACATGAAGGGCGACGACGCCTTCTGGCGCGCCACCGGCGGCGAGGACGGCGCGTCGGCGGAGGAGAGTGGCGCCATGTCCGTGCTGCTCAAGGGCCGCTGGCTGAAGATGCCCGCCGGGACCGGCGAGGACGACCCCGCCGCCTTCTGCGACCTCAAGACCATCGTCAAGGACATGGACGAGGAGACCCCGCGCAAGGGCATGACCCGCGGCGCCGACGCCGACGTCGACGGCAAGCCGGCCGCCGTGCTGACGAAGAAGGGGGAGAAGGGCGAGACCACCACCATGTACGTGGCCAAGGACGCCGCCAAGCCGTACGTCCTCCGCGTCGTCGAGACCGGCGGCAAGGAGCCCGGCACGGTCACCCTGAGCGACTACGACAAGCCGGTCACCGCCACGCCCCCGCCGGCCGACCAGGTCGTCGACATGGAGCAGCTGATGAAGGGCGCTTCCTGACGAGAAGTAGCGGCCACGCGCGCGGGGGGCGACCCTGGTGGGAGCTTCGGGGAATCCGCGAGGAGGCTCCCATGACGTCCCACTCCCACCGCAAGCTCCTTGCCGCGGCCGTCGTCTGCACATCGGCGCCCCCGAGCAGGAACCGTCACCGGCCGCCAACAGACGCCAGCACTCGATCCCAGCCCGCAGCAC